>CAZRMK010000069.1:0-10327 GCA_964601165.1 uncultured Piscirickettsiaceae bacterium
CAAATGGAATAAAAATAAATTTAAACTTGGTCTTGACAAGTGGGGACACTATAGTTGAATCTAAATTTTTACACACATAATCAGTCATTATGCCCAAGTTCCTGCATAACAGACGCAACATTTCCCATTTTAAATCTTCATTGTGTCAACTTGTTTTAGGGATTTGGGTATTAAGTTGCTGTTGCTTTATCTGACCCTTTACTTCTGGCAAACGTAATGCCAGCTTGCACCCAGCATAGGCAAGATCTTTTTCATCTGCATACAACATTGCTGCTTCACCTTTTTGCACCGCAATCGCTATAGCTTCTACTTCTTTTTTAAGCTGGGATAAAAAATCTTGCCACTGCCAACCCTTATATTCAAAATTATCTTTTTCTGCTAAATCATCAAACACAACATAGCTTAATCCTTTAGGTTTTTTTTCATGTAACCGCTCGTTATCATCAACAATAACATTTAACTTTACACCGTCATCACTATGCAAAATAGCGTAGCCTAAGCCTGCAACTTTGTGCGATAAACTTTCAACCCCGTAGAGGTAAATTGCCAATTGGGGAGCTGACATTTTTTCAGAATACAAATCTGCTATATTTGCTTTACCAGTTTTATAATCAAGAATAATTAGCTCACTGCCGACTTGATCGATGCGATCAATTTTAATTTTAAACTGAATCCCTCCTACTTCAATAATTTCTTCCAGTTCAGTGTTAATTACTGTAAAAGCATGGCGTTGTTTTTCAAGCGCCATCCAGTTAAGTAGTAGCTCTAAAATACGTTGTGCTTCTAGGGATAAGTAGAATTCATCAAAGCGTAATTTTAAAGGTTGCATTGCCGTGGCGATTAAGCTTGTAAGTTGCTCAGTTAAATCTATTTCTGTTTTTGCCAGCAAACCACTAAGAGATTTAACTTCACTCCAAAACTCTTCTAAAACTTGATGAATTAAATTGCCTAAACTGGTACTTTGCAAGCCCTCTTCTACTGGCTCTATTGTGTACTTAGTTCCTAAACGATAATCCATAAATGCCATCAAAGGGCAAATATTTTGGGCGGCTAAAATACCCGTTCCTCCCGGTGCTTTAGTATGTAAAGCTATTGCTGGTGCAAGATGATCTTCTTGCCATTCTAAAGGCAACTTTACTTGCCAAGATAAACTGGCTAAAGATTGGTAAGTTTGAGGGTTCAGCTTTGGTAGTTGTCGATTTAATAGCGGGCTGGGCATTAAAGTTTGATCGGCCTTTTGCTTGGCATAACTCCATACCACCTCTTTAGCGGAATATGAAAAACGAGTCATTAAAGTAGTGGCATATTCCAGCTCTCTTTGAGCATCACAACGGGGCATTGCCATATTATTATGCGGTAAATTTATTGGTAGTTCTGTTTGCAAATTCCCTGTTTTTAATTTGCCTGTTTGTAACTCCCCTGCTTGTAATTCTAAAGGTAAAAAGGGATTAGGGCCTGGCATTCTAGGCCAAGCTTGGTCATTTAGACCCATAACCCATAAAGCATCAAAATTTTGCCCGCTGGCTTCGAGCATTCCTAAGAGTTGAATAGGTTGCACAACACCACTTTGAGGTTGATGAACTTGCTGTGATAAATATTGTTTGAAGAGAGATAACCAAGCATGAAAGTCTTGTTTTTTTGGCATTAAATGGAAACTTTTAAAGTCTGTTAATTGCACTAAAAAGGTTTTCTTTTGCTGAAATTCTATACTGTTTAAACCGCTAGCTGCTTGACTTTTTGCCCAATGAAATCTCGCCAACAAACCAACAGATTCACTAACAAATTCTGTTAAGGTATGGGAAGGTTTTAAATTATTTTTTGCTTGTTGTTGCAAGCAAGATTGCATTTCTTTAGGCAAGAAAAGTTTATCATCAGAATCTAGCAAATTGCTCCATTTAAAACTTGCCCACTGGCGTTTTCTTAATTGCACATCAAGAGCATGACGCAACGCAAAACTATCTTGTGTATAGGGCGAAAGTAACCAGCTTGACCAGTCATCATAACGCACGCTTTTTGCTGGGTTGGCAAATAACTCTAGTGTTAATAAAGCATTTTGTACAATAGGAAGTTCGGTAAGAGGCTTACCAAGCGAAACATTTAACCAGCCTTGTTCTTGAGATAATGCTTGATGACCTAGTTGACAAAGTTGTTCTTCAACCGCCCATTTTACTGCAAATTGAACTTCATTAAGGTTGGGGGCAACAATACCAATTCTAATTTCTGTTAAAGGTTTTTGTGATTGTAGCAACTCTAATTGAGCCATCACCCACAGAGAAACCTGCTGGGCTTCATCTTGTAAATTACTGGCTGCAAAATATTGTTGCTTGCTAGAATTATTAAAAGTTTCTGCCTCTGAAACCAAGCAACCTCTAGCTTCAACTATACTTTGCCAATATTGCATAAAAGGTGGTAGATCGTCGAAACCATGCAATATAAATTCGTCGGGCAAACTGCCACAACCTAGTTTTAATTGCTCTAAATATATTTTTTGTAAGCCCGACTTATCAGCTAAATTATCTTGCTTTAATATTTGCTGATAAGCAGATTGTAGCTTTATAAACAGCTGAACTTCTTCGGTTAAAAAACATTGTTCTAATTGCTCTAAAGAGCGATATTCTTGTAACAAATTCCAAGCTTGATCTAGCTGTTTGGCAGTATTAGAGGGGTTTAATAGAGAATAATCAAAAGCTTTATCTAATAACTTTTCCCATATTTTTTGGGTTTCAAAACCTGACAATATACGTTTCGGTAAAATGCTTACAGACAAATCTCCCTGCAATAAACTAGCAGTTTGCCACTGCCCCCACCATTGTGCCAGAGTCATTACCTGCGGAGTTTCGCCGACCCCTCGCTTAAAATTTATGAGTTGTTTTTTAAGCAACTGACTTAATCTGGTGTTGGCTGTAATGTGTATTTTTTTCATATTCAGCTATCTATTAACGACTAAGGCACTAGCTATCAAGTCATGCAAACCTTGCTTTTTACCTGTAAATGCAATCATAATAAAACCAATCAACACTAAAGCTCCTGATAGAATTTTAGAAAAATGCCGTACACTGGCTCTCCAAAAATTTAAACGCTCGACCTTTAGTCCTGTTACCCGCATTCCTAATAGTCTTTTGCCAAGGGTTGCTTGCATGGGTGATATTTCAGATAACACATAATACAGCCAAATAATAACCACTCCAGTCCCTTGTACTATAAGATCAAATCTAACTAAGGTTTGAGGATCGCTCACATCAACCCCTTGCATAGCAAAAACTAGCCCTGCTACAAAAGCAAATAATATAATTAAAACTATGAATATAATATAGTCGATCATAAATGCAATTAAACGCTTCCAAAACCCACCATAAGTAACTTCTATTTGAGTAGACTTTTCATTGTTAATTTCATCTTGCGTTGTTTCTGGTTGGGACATTTTTGTTCCTCCTAAAAAGACATAATCTTAAAACCATGTTGTTTTAACCAAGTTTTATGTTGTTTGAAGAGAGGGCAATAACTTGCTACTTCCTCCCAAAATTGTTTGGAATGGTTGGGGTGAATTAAATGACAAAGCTCATGAATAATTACATAGTCAATCACGGCTGTAGGCATCATTATCAGTCGCCAATTAAACTGTAGTCTACCATCTGCATAACAACTACCCCAACGGGATTTATAATCTTTAACTTTTATGCCAGCCAATTGTTCTGCTACGCCAACTTTTAGGGCATAAAAAGGTACTTTTTCATGCAAATAAGCGGTAATTTCGCTTACCAGCCATTTTGAAACGGCTTTTTTAACTAGAAGAGGTGATTTGAGGGTATTTTTATTTACCATCAAGCTTTGAGAATCTTGCTTAAAATAAAGTTCTGATTCGGCATCATCAAGATATTGTAATTTTAACTCTTGACCAAACCAATTCACTAAGGTCAAAAAACCAGAATCTTCTGGTAACTCTGGTAAAGAAGATCTTTGCTTAGTAATTGTTAATTCTATCCAATTATATTCTTGGCTAATAAATCGAGTTATTTTTTTATCTGAATAGCTTTGCGGCACTAACAAACGATTAAAATCATGAGTGATTTTTAATGCCACCGAGTACTTACGTCTAGTACGTTTTACATTTAAAACCTGTTCGTTTGCTAACAAAAAATGCATAATAAATTATCTCTAGAGACCTTTGCAAGGATCTGCAAAATGATTAAAACCATTCGCTTCCCGATTAAGGGTACATTTTACCATGATGCCAAGCAAGCTTTGCAATCAGGCAAGCTTTTATCTGACAGCCTGCTTAATTTACAAGCAGATTCTGATAATGCCTATGATCCTTATGCCATTCAAGTTTGGATCAAGCATGATTCTTATCTATTGGGTTATGTTCCTAAAACCTTATCTAAAAGCTTACTGTCACATTTAGCTTA
This sequence comes from uncultured Piscirickettsiaceae bacterium, assembly GCA_964601165.1. Taxonomy (GTDB): domain Bacteria; phylum Pseudomonadota; class Gammaproteobacteria; order Thiomicrospirales; family Thiomicrospiraceae; genus Thiosulfativibrio. Next base: position 4,407 of record CAZRMK010000069.1, read on the forward strand.
TAAACACGATTGTGTATTAACTTCGGTGCAACAGAAAGGTCAATATATTTCTTTAATCGCACAAATAGACATTAACACTTCTGCTTTGCAAGCTCTAAAAATTTTCTGGATTTCGACTTATATTTGTTGGAGTTATAGGCTAAAATCTTTCATTAAAACTTTTATTTGAGGCAATTCTATGACTACCGACTTATTAACCTGTGCCGAGCAATTGAACAGCTCTCCAGACTTTCAAGTATTGCATCGCCTTAAACCACAGGAGATATTTAACCAACCTTCTGATACTTCTACAGAAAACACTCATAAAATATGTATTTTAGATACCGAAACCACTGGGTTAGATACCAGTAGTTGCGAAATTATTGAGCTGGGTTATCAAATTTTAGAGTTTGATTCTAAGGGTAACTTTTACCGAGTTATTGCAAAACAAAACTTTTTAAATCAACCCAAAAATAGCATTTCTGCCGAAATTACTCAAATAACTGGCTTAACAGATGAAGATGTAAAAGGTCATAAAATAGACTGGGAAAGCGTTGCCACAGACATTTCTAGCGTACAACTTATTGTGGCACACAATGCTAGCTTTGATCGCCCTGTTGTTGAACGTTATCATAAGGTATTTAGCACTAAAGTATGGGGCTGTTCTGTAAGCCAAATTGACTGGCTAAATATTGCAGGTATCGGCTCTCGTAGCCAAGAATTTTTATGTTGGAAGTTAGGAAAGTTTTTTTATGATGCCCATAGAGCTTTAGACGATGTGCAAGCCTTGACCCAACTGTTATCTGTCGCTATCGGCAAAGATCAACAACCCGCTTTGGCTTATTTATTGCCTGCTATACGAAAAGGTAAGTCTTTGGTCAAAGCTACTCGCGCACCGTTTGAGCTTAAAGATGCCTTAAAATCTCGACAATATCGTTGGCAACCTCAGGTTAAAGTTTGGCAAAAAGTGCTTGATGATGCCGATCTGCAAGCTGAACTAGCGTGGCTTATAGAGAATAATACTCCTAACCCAGATGTAATTAAATTAAAAGCCACCGATACTTTTTCGATTAGAGCACAAGCTTAAACTCTTAAAATGCCTGATACATTATTTGAATGCCACTTAGATATTACCGAAAATAATCAAACTGCTATCGATTGGTTAGCGAGCATGCCAGAAACACAAGGCTTATCTAAACAAGTCTTAAAATCTGCCATGCAAAAGGGAGCGGTTTGGCTGTCCAACCCTAAACAAGATGGCAAACAAAGCACCAAACCACAACGCATAAGGCGTGCTAAACGCTTATTAAAAAAAGACAGCATTCTATATTTTTATTACAACTCAGATATTTTAAACATTCCAATCACTCCGCCAGAACTAATCGAAGACTGTCATGAATATAGCGTATGGCACAAGCCAAAAGGTATGTTATCACAGGGCTCTAAATGGGGAGATCACACCACTATTAACCGATGGATAGAACTAAATTACCGCCCAGAAGGACAGAGTAAAACCGCAATAATTGTCCATCGTTTAGACAAGGCAACCAATGGATTAATACTCATTGCTCACAGTAAAACCATGGCAAAACAACTTACGCAACTGTTTGAAAATCGAAAAATTATCAAAATTTACCAAGCATATGTGGTTGGGGACTTCCCTCAAATACAGCAAAACTATATCATAAACATTGAAGAAAAAACTGCTATTAGCCACGCTAAACTTTTAAAATTTGAACCTAAAAAAAATCGTTCTCTAGTAGAAGTGAATATTGAAACTGGTCGTAAACACCAAATACGCATCCATCTCTCTCAAGCTGGCTACCCTATTATTGGCGACCGCCTTTACAACCCCAGTAAAACACATACAGAAGATTTACAACTCACAGCCGTTCAGATAGAATTGCAGGGCGACCGAGCTTTACTACAAAAAACTTTTAAATTATAACTAAATCCGAAAATAAAATAATGCGGCTAAAAAAACCATGAACATAATTACAACTTCCTTTAACCTACAAGATTTTTTTTCTGTCGCCTATTACCAAAGAGGATTAAAGCTATTTAGGCAAGGTAAAGCCACTATTACAAATATTGAAGAATTTCATCAAGATGTCATAGTTTCTTCTGAAGTAAAAGGAACCCATCGCTACTTTCAAGAAATATTCCTTAACCTCAAAGAAGGCTCCCCGGTCTCTATTGTCGGTAATTGTTCTTGCCCTATAGGATTCAACTGCAAGCATGTAGTTGCCGTTTGCTTAGATTTTAAAGAAAACAGTATTGATTCTTCAAATAACAATAATCTTGATGCTACACAAGACTTTAAATATCTAGATTGGTCAGAGCAATTAAAAGATGCCTTAGATAAAAGTATTCCTGAAGAATCTGCCGAATGGTTTAATATTCAAATCTTTGGAGGAATTTCAGATAACGTGCGTTTTTCTCGCCCCAGTTTAAATAAAAATGAAGTTAATATTATTAGGCACGGCTATACAGCTAGAGGCAATTTATCTAAACCTAAAATTTCTCTTCCACAAGAGTTTTTAAACAAGACCCTTTCTTTTGATACTACAGACAAAATCAAATATCAAGCAAGTTTATTAAAAACTTGTGAAACCCATATTAATTGGCATGTTTCTGTTATTAACTTTAAAAATCAAATTGGATTTATTGCTTTATCAAACCTTATCCAATCTAAGGTTGTTGTTTTTAATGACCAGCAAGAACCTTTAATATGGAATGAAGAGCCTTATAATTTAGAATTAGAATACCAATCAGAAAACCAGCAATATCGCTTTAACGCTAAGATTCCTGAACAATATTTTTTAGTGTTATGCGAACCACCTATTATAATAAATATCACAACACAACAGGCTCAGCCAGTAATAACAGCAGTTAGCGGCAGTGTTTTAGAACAAATTCTAGACATGCCAGCCCTGTCACAACTAGAACAGTTAGATGAAGTCTTAGAACTGCTAGAAATAGATCAGTTGCATCGTCAAACAGCAAGCAAGCATAAAAAGACCCTAGCCTTGCCTAATGTTGCAGAGATAAAAACCAAGATAATAAAAGAAAACCCGATTCCCTACCTTTCATTTGATGACAAATCTGAATATGTTTTTAAAATAACTATCCAGTATGGAGGAATATCATCCTATCCACTAAAAACAGAAGAGCCTATTCATAAGGTAAAAATAAAGGGCAAAAGATACGAGATTCATCACCAATTTGACAAAGAACTCAGCTACATACAGCAACTTACAGAATATCTAGTTCCATTAAGCGAGCGTTATGACATTCCGCATGAGGCTTTTTATGATTTTGGCGACATCAAAGAAAATGAAAAATTAGATAAGTTTATTAAATTTCAAACAGAAGTAATCCCTAAACTTGCTGCCAGTGGCTGGATATTAGATTTTAACAAAGCTGAACTTCTGCAAATCACCAAGGTTAAAGATCTGAAAGTACAATCAAGCCAATCTAAAGAGAAAAATAATTGGTTTGAACTTAGCTTTAATATGAAATTGGGCAAAAAACAAACCTCTATGTTGCCGATTATGCAACACCTGCTATCAAATTACCAACAACCGCAAGACCTGCCAGAAACCATTTATGTTCCCACAGAAGAAGGTAGCGTTTTATCCTTTTCTAAATCACAAATAGAACCAATTTTTAACACTTTTTTACAACTTTATGGTCAACAACCTACCTTGCCTGATAGCATCTCCATCCAGCCATTTGAGGCACACCTAATTCACGGGCTAAGCAATGCAGAGATAACTTGGCGTGGCAGTAAAGATAGCTTAAAACTAGCAGAAAAATTAAACTCCTTTAAAGGCATTACTCAAGTCACCCCTCCTAAAGAACTGCAAGCCACCTTGCGTAACTATCAACAATTTGGACTTAACTGGCTAAACTTTTTGCACGAATTTAATTTTAGTGGCATTCTTGCCGATGACATGGGGCTAGGAAAAACCATTCAAACCCTTACTTGGATATTAAAATTAAAAACAACCCAACGACTAAAACAACCGGTGTTATTAATTGTGCCGACTTCTCTTATTGGTAACTGGAAAGCAGAAGTAAAACGCTTTACCCCTGACCTTAGTATACTGACACTTTACGGACCAGATAGAGCTGAACATTTCCCCGAAATACCACAATATGACATAGTAATTACTAGCTACCCGCTAATTACTAGAGACCATGAAGTTTTAAAAGATTACAACTTTACCTACCTTATTTTAGATGAAGCTCAAAAAATTAAAAACCCTAAAACCAAACTATATCAAGCTTTACAAACACTTGACGGACAGCATAGATTATGCTTAACAGGTACACCCATTGAAAATCATCTTGGTGAACTTTGGTCCATTTTTAACTTCCTAATGCCCGGTTTTCTTGACAACCTACCGCGTTTTAAAAAGCACTATCAAAACCCAATTGAAAAAGAAGGACAAACTCACCTACAAAAAACCTTAACCCATAAAGTAGCGCCATTTTTACTACGTCGCACCAAAAAAGAGGTTCTTACCGAACTACCTGATAAAACTGAAATTATCAAAGTTACCGAATTTGAACCAGATCAAGCCAATTTATACGAAACAATTCGCCTAACCATGGAATCAAAAATACGTGATGTAGTAGCCCATAAAGGGCTAGCAAAATCACAAATTATGATTTTAGACGCACTGCTTAAACTACGGCAAGTATGTTGCGATCCTAGTCTAGTTAAAATTGACAGTGCCAAAAAAGTCAAGCACTCTGCCAAACTTGAGCTACTAATAGATTTAGTAACCGAATTACTCGAAGCTGACAATAAAGTCATTATCTTCTCACAGTTTACTTCTATGTTAAAAATAATAGAAGCACGCCTTAATAAGCTAAAAATTAACTACAGCCTATTAACGGGGCAAACCCGCAAACGAGAAGAAGCGATTGAAAAATTCAAGCAAAATCAAATTCAAATTTTCCTAATCAGCTTAAAAGCAGGTGGAGTAGGCTTAAATCTAACCGAGGCTAATACTGTTATTCACTACGACCCTTGGTGGAATCCTGCGGTAGAAAACCAAGCCACCGACCGAGCTTACCGCATAGGGCAAAACAAAGAAGTCTTTGTTTATAAGCTAATTGTCGCCAATACCATTGAAGAAAAAATAATTAAGCTACAAGAACAAAAACAAGCCCTGCAAGACCAAATTTATAATGACACTAAACAGCAATCACAGGCTAATTTAACAGGAAAGGATTTAATGGCATTATTGAATTCTTAAACACAGAATAATATGGTGAGTGAGCCATGTATAGGGGAAAAAAAGTAAAAACCTAGGGCTTGTAAAGCCTATGCAACCACTTCATTTAAATCGAAATAATTATTTTCTATGTACATTGCTGGCATGGATTCTCTTATTTGATGTTTTTGAATTTTCTCTTTCTTTGAGATGGTTAAATCTGAATATATTTGCTTGGCAATAAAGTAAGCAAGGTTAGCAGGAACTGCATTTACTACCATTTTATACCCAGCCAATAAAGATTTATAATAGAAAACATGACTATCAGGAAAGGTCTGAATTCTGGCACATTCCCTGATACTAAGCCTCCTGTATAGATTTTCTTTACTAGGAACAAAAATTCTTTTATTTTGTTCTATAAACTGCATTTTTGGTGCTTGTGGATGAATAGGGGCATGCCTTCCACCTGCTTGAATAGTAAAGGAGTGTTCATCCCAAGAACGTACTCGATTTCTTGACATATACATTGAAGAAAAACCGCCCGTCAAATATTCATGATTTGGTAAGACACAGTTGCTACCATTAGTATGATTTTTTCCTATAGCAGGCAAAGCAGTCTCTGTTAATTCGCTAATAATATCTTTTAAATATCGTTTCTTTCCAACAGGATTGGGGAATTGAAATTTTATATTTAAATCATTTCTATAACCAATA
>CAZRMK010000070.1:0-10320 GCA_964601165.1 uncultured Piscirickettsiaceae bacterium
TAAATTTAGGGAAATTTAGATAATGGATTACCCACATTTTATTAGAAGGAACCAATTTTTTAACCCTATTTTAACAATGCAGTTAGTAATGCAAAGCCATTTCTGAAAAAAGATTGACTTAAAGGGGGTAAATATCTATAACCCAAATCCAAATATTCGTGTTTCTATATTTGGATTAGGGTATAATTCGCACATCAAATTATAGTGCCAGTGTGATGGAATTGGTAGACATGACGGATTCAAAATCCGTTGCTCGTGAGGGCGTGGCGGTTCGAGTCCGCCTACTGGTACCACATTAAGTTGATATTTCTCGTATATCTATTTATACGACTGTAGCTCAGTTGGTTAGAGCACCACCTTGACATGGTGGGGGTCGGTGGTTCGAATCCACTCAGTCGTACCATTGTTTTTTATTACCTAAATCAGTGACTTCAATGGGAATAAATAGCTTGTGTCCTGTGCCGTAGTGAGGTTAAGGATTTAGGTTCTATTCTTCTCGAAGTCGAAAACTATAACGCGGAGGTTTAGCTGTGAGTTTTTCCGTTTCTTTTTGTAAGACCTTAACTTGGGATTCGATGGTGTTTTGTTGTATCGATAAGTTATTAACTTGAGATTTTAATTGGTTTAATGATCTTATAATATCTTCTAGTCCATCGTTCTGTTGAGTTTCAGCACTGGCTTTTAATGAGTCTTGAATTGTCTTTAAGGTTTTTTCTTGTTGCCTAATTAACCAACTTATTCCATCTAATTGCTTAGATTGTTTGGCAGTTAACCCGCCTTGTGCTGCTATAGTATGTTTAACTTCAACCTCTTTAGGGGGTTTATGTGTGTGTGTCAGTAAAGAAGCTTGTAGTTTTTGTTGTTTATCTAGAATTTGTTCAACAAGATATTTAAGTTCTTTATATTGCTCTATGCTGACCCCTTTAAATTCTGTTGGAATAGCATTTTCTATAGTGGTTTGTGTTTGGTGATTAATAAGATTATTTACTTTACTATCATCAAGTATGAAGTTGCCAAGCAGTGGAGGTTGTTCTAGTCTTTTAATATCCATGGTAAGCATTTCAATTAAGGAAGAGATTTGGTTAATTCTGTGTTCTATTCCTTGATTAAAAATCACATTTTCTGTTTGAATTATATCTATAATTTCAACTTGATTTTCATTATTTTCTTGAAAAGTTTTATATAAAAGCCATCCTGCTAAGCTGGTTGATATAAAGCTTAAAAAGACCACAACAAACAGGGTAACATTCAAAGAAGAGCGCGCTGATTTTAACTCTAAATTAGTATGATGCGTTGCTTGACGCCAAGCATTATTAGAGTCAGAAAGTTCAAAAATTGTCGCCTTGAGTTCTTGTGAAAGATTAATCGCAGTATTGGCCGCTTTTTGACTTTCTATTGCCGCCTCTTGTGATGCTTTAGCGGCTTCTAATGATAAGGAGGCGGCATCAATGGTGTTTGCAGAAGATACTTGGCTAGCTTCCCCTTGTTTTTTCTTAGTAGAAACCTGCATTTCTTCTAACTCAGTAGTTGTTGTTTCAAGCTGATCTAAATCATCTAATAGATCATCTGTTAAATCGCTCATTGTATGACCTTTTTATTTAGAAAGTGCATCTACGCGGACTTTAATATTTTGATTTTGAGTTTTTAAGGCTGCATTTTTAGTGCGTATTTCTGCCATCTTACTTTGAATATCTTCTGCAGATAAAGGATTTTCTAAAGCGATTAAATTGAGTTCATAGCCTGCATTTTTTGCCGCTTTAAAAGCACGCTCTGTTGCATCAAAGGTTTCTTCTATTGCTTTTTGAGTTTTTTCAGTAGATATCTGTGCTTGCTGTGCGGTTTCTAAAGCTACTTGTGTGACTTTCGTAGCAACTTCGTGAACATGATTAGCAATTTTATTAATCTCTTCATCAATCGCAATGGCAGTTTCCATTTCTGCAATAGCAATAGAAGTTTGCTCGGTTGTTGTAATGCTGCCTGAATTAGGTAAAGGACTAGTCAAGGACTCTTGTTCACTTGTAGGCTTTTCTAATTCTTCAGAAAGTTCAGGTGTGAGTTCAGTTTCTATATTGTTATCATTTATAGGATTATCTTCTACTGACAAGGAGGATTCTGGTGAAGTTTCAGATATCTCTGCCGAGCTGGTTACATTATCCAATTCAGTTTCAATATCGGCTAGGTCTAAATTATCTAAATCTGGCAGGTCTTCAGGAAAGTCTTCTGAAATAGCCTCTGTTTCTGTTTCTGGCTCTGGCTCTTTTACATCAGGCATTTCCAAATCGAAATCAGCTAAACTTTCTAAGTCTATATCGAAATCTTCTAGTGCATCGTCAGAAATATCAATATCGTTTAGTGCATCAAGCAATTCTGCAGCTTGTTGACTATCTTCCCCTAAAGCAGGCATCATTTCTTGGGTTGCTAAATCATCTTTATTTATATCTACTGCCATGTTAAATCCTTTAGGTACAACTTTTTATACAAAAGTCTCTAGAGATTAAATTCCTACCTAAATCCTGCATCAAGTTTTTAATGTGTAGAATGCAAGCACTTGCAGGATTTAGGTTCTAGTGTGGCTTGGTTTAAGCATTAATTATGCCACCGTTATATATTTGCTTAAGTGTCTCCTTAAATCTTTAGCAAGAGTGAAAGTCATTTTTTTATGATTTTTGGGGTGTTGAAAATTAAGGTAGCTAGCGTGTAGTAGTAATCTTTTTGCGGCTTGTAAACTAACATCATCAGCATAGAGGTTGTCTCCTAAAATAGGGGTTCCGAGCATTTGCATATGAAGTCGTAATTGATGAGATCTTCCTGTAATAGGGATTAGTTTAACGAGAAAGGCGTGATGCTTGGAAGAAATGATAAGTTTTTTTATTATTTTCCAGTGAGTAGTGGCATATTTTCCATGAATAAAATCTATTATTTGTTTAGGGCGATTTCCCCAGTCACAACGCATGGGAAGGTGTATTGTCCCTGATGAAACAGGAAGTTTTCCGAAACAGATAGCATGATATTTTTTTTGTATTTTTCTTTCTTGAAACTGTATGCTTAAATGGCGATGAGCTTCTTTATGTTTGGCGAGTACCATAATTCCTGAAGTATCCATGTCTAAGCGATGGACAATTAAGCTATTGTTGCAATAGTTTTTTAGGTGAGTAAGTAAAGATTCATGCTTATCAGTCCCTCTACCAGGGACAGAAAGCAGTCCTGAGGGCTTGTTGACGACTAAAATATCATCGTCTTCAAAAAGTATCCAATTTTCTAAGAAAGTAAATGTTTTCAGTTGTGGTATTCTGTTTAGCATTTTTTATCCATACCTAAATTCTGCCAGTGCTTATGCTATATGCATGCAAGCACTTGCAGGATTCAGAACTTTATCAAGGTTTGTTTTTTAATGCAAGATTTTAGTTCAACTCCTGTTACGCAACGATATACTTGGCGTAGAATTTATGAGTTAGTTATTAACCATAAACCCCGCCTAATTAAAGCTCACATTATTGCCTTATTTGCGATGTTATCATTAGTTTCTTTGCCGATGTTACTGCCTTTGTTAGTAGATGAGGTTTTATTAAATAATCCAGGCTCAATTCTTAATGGTTTAGATAATTTTTTACCTGAAGCTTGGCAGACCCCGATAGGTTATATTGCTGCAATTACTTTTATCACCATTTTATTGCGAATGATTGGTGTTGTATTAGGTGTTTGGCAAATGCAGCAATTTACTATTATTTCTAAAGAAGTTACCTATCAAATTCGTAGTGATCTATTGCAACGAGTACAAAAGGTTGCTATGGCTCAGTACGAAACCTTAGGAACAGGGAGTGTTTCTTCTACCATGGTAAGTGATGTTAATACCGTAGATGCTTTTTTAGGAACGGCTGTTAGTAAATTAATTGTTGCTGTGTTTACCCTTGTAGGAGTGTCGATAGTTTTATTATGGCTAAATTGGCAGCTTGCTTTATTTATTTTATTGCTAAATCCTGTGGTAGTTTATTTTACTGTTGTAATGGGGCGACGAGTTAAAATTCTTAAAATAAATGAGAATTCTGCGATTGATATTTTTCAGCAATCTCTAACGGAGACTTTAGATGCCTTGCAACAAGTAAGAGTTTCTAATCAAGATAAGTCTTTTTTTGATCGTATTAGAGGCAAGGCTTACGGTATTAAAACTCACTCGGAAGCCTTTACTTGGAAGTCGGATGCGGCTAGTCGTGTGTCTTTTCTAATTTTTTTAATCGGATTTGATGTTTTTCGCGGTGTTGGTATGCTAATGGTAGTATTTGCCGATTTGACTATAGGGCAGATGATGGCAGTCTTTGGTTACCTTTGGTTTATGATGGCTCCTGTGCAAGATATTTTGTCTATTCAATATAGTTATAGTGCCGCTAGCGGAGCATTACAGCGTATTAACCAAGTGCTAGATTTGAAGCAAGAGCCTAGTTACCCACAGCAACAAAATCCCTTTTTAGGAGTTAAACGTCCAGTCGAAGTAACGGTTAAAAAATTATGTTTCCAGTACCCTGAAAAACAAGATAACATTTTAAATCAGCTTACATTTAAAATAAAATCAGGAGAGAAGCTTGCCTTAGTGGGGGCGAGTGGTGGAGGAAAAACTACTCTGGTTCAACTTATGGTTGGTCTTTACGAATACCACTCAGGAGAGATTTATTATAACGATGTTCCTATACAAAAAATAGGACAAGAAACATTAAGAAAGCAAGTAGCTGTTGTTTTACAACAGCCGATGTTATTTCACAATACTATTCGTTTTAACTTAACTTTAGGGCAAGATAAATCTGAAGAAAAAATTTGGCAAGCCTTAGATATGGCTCAAATGAAACAAGTAGTAGAAAAACAAGAACATCAACTAGATTCAATGGTTGGGCGTAATGGTATTAAGCTTTCTGGCGGGCAACGCCAGCGTTTAGCAATTGCTAGAATGATTCTGCAAGACCCTAAAGTTGTGATTATGGATGAAGCAACCTCGGCTTTAGATATGGAAACAGAGCGTCAATTATACCAAGATCTAGCCGCATTTTTTGCAGGACGTACTGTTCTTATTGTTGCCCACAGACTCAGCTCGATTAAGCAGGCGGATAGAATATTGGTGTTTGAGGATGGAAAAATTATAGAGGCTGGTAGTCATGATGAATTACTTCATTTAGAGGGTACTTATCATCGATTATATCGATAGCTTAGAGTTTGAGGGCTCTCATAGTTCTGTTTCTCCACAAACCTTATTGCGACCAGTATTTTTAGCCTTATATAAAGCACGATCTGCTCTGTCAAAAAGTGTTTCTAATGGTTCTCCCATTTGGTAAGTAGCTACTCCAATAGAAATCGAGATTTTGAGAGGATTATCTTGTGATTTAATAGATAGGGTTTTTTTATGGAGTTTAAACCTAATTTGTTCAGCAACCTTTAATGCGGAATCATAATTCGTATAGGGGAGAACAATTACAAACTCTTCACCACCAATGCGAGCCACTAAATCTTTGCCCTTGGTTTCACTAGATAAAAATTTAGCCAAAAATCGTAGGATACTGTCTCCCAATAAATGCCCATAGGTATCGTTAATTTTTTTAAAAAAGTCGATATCTATGATTAGCAGGGCAAACGAAGACATTTCGTCTTGTGCTTGCTGAATAATCTCTTGAATTTTATGATTAAAACCACGTCGGTTGGGAATATTAGTCAGATCATCTGTTAAAGAAATTAGTGTGACTTTTGCTAATTCATGCTCAAGGCACTTGATCTCTTCTTGAGTCTTTTTAACGGAGGTTTTTAAATTTTCTGTTTGTACTTTTTGTTTTTTTAGAGTAGGAAGTATTTGTTCTTTTAAAATTTCAATCGCCTGCTTTGGAAGATTGGTTTTTGTAAACTCGGTTATATGGGTTTCAAGGTCATCTTGGTGAAGAGTAGAATCTGCTAACCAGCTGTTCATATCGCCAAGCAATTCGTTAATGAAATTATTGAACTCTTTAGCTGGCAAGGAGCGATCTAAAATCATGGTAATGGCTTGATTAAATAGCTGGTAAGCTGTACTTTCATCATAAGATTTTAAAGAAAGGAGAAGGTCTACTTCCTCAACCAAAAAAGACTCTGTTTTACTTAACCATTCATACAATAATAGAAAGTGAACTGGGTTAGAATTTATTTTTAAATCTTGAATTTTATCTAGAACTTTATAGGAAGTTTCTAAAGCTTCGCTATCTTTTAATCGATAGCGGAAAGGCTCTTCTAATAGCTGTTTACTCATTAAGGTATCCCCTTACCAGAATAAGGGTTTATAACCCTCTTCTTGTAGTTCCATTAAAGCAGCGGCGCCAACTTCAGCGTATTCTGCAAATGGACGCATGTCAGCATCAGACCAGTTAAGAGTTTTCATGGTATTTCCACAAGCAATCCAGCGTACATTGTGGTATTTAGCGAAGCTGGCAATGCGTTCATAAGTTAATGGGTCAACTTCCCGTTTAGGGTGTTTTGCCAGTACATGTATCCCCGCACCAATGACAACAACGGCAATATCAATATTGTCGTCATAGCGCCTAATCATCGCTTGAATGGAGTTTAAAATACTATGTTGATAGGCAGCGTCGGCTTTATTCCACATATAAACTACCTTATGCTCCGCTGGATCTCCTGGAAAGCGGTCACTGGCAGGGTTTTGTAGTTCAGGTACTTTTTTTAACTCAAAAGTAGCTTTTGCTCCTTCTGGAGCAGCAACTGCATGTGTACTGGTTAGTAAAAAGCTAAAAATAACAATAAAAATAATATGAAATGGTTTCATGGAGGTTCCTTATGAAAGAGATTAACAACCGCCAATTATTTTTTACTGGCTAAAATGCACTACAATTTCCATAAAATTCGACGCAATAGCTAGCTATTGCGTCGAATTTAACAAAGCTTGTAGCACATTTTTTCTCAGTAAAATTCTAATCGCGGTTATTAAGCTCTCCCCTTATACCGATTTACTTTTAGAAGATTAAAAATTATTATAAAGGTCTATTTAGATTATTATACAAGGTCTATTTAGACAGGACTGAATAAATAACATGTTGATACAGCAGAAAATAGAGTTACAGTTGCAAGAAAATTTAGAAATAACTTTTTTACAGCTAGAAAATGATAGTCATTTGCATTCTGGGATGGCAACAGAATCACACTTTAAATTGACTCTTGCAAGCCCAAATTTTGAAGGCATTTCTAAGGTTAAAAGACATCAAATGGTTTATAAAATTTTGTCTCAAGAAATCCCAAAGTTTCATGCCTTAGCTTTGCACCTTTATTCGTCAAAGGAATGGCAAAAAAAATCGATCATACCCGATTCCACTCCTTGTGCAGGAGGGCATGGTTAATTATAACCTAAATCTTTAGGTTTTTGCTCTCCCCTTGTTTTCCTATAGAAAGGCAGGATTTAAATAAAAATCTTATCAAGATTTTGTATAATACGGTCTTTCCAATTTCTTGGAAGTTCTTATTCGGGATGTAGCGCAGTTTGGTAGCGCACTACACTGGGGGTGTAGTGGTCGCAGGTTCAAATCCTGTCATTCCGACCAAATTTATTATCGTTACCCTCTGTCGTGCAGTTTTATGTAAGTATCCTTTCATAAGCATAAGAATTTAAATATCTTTAAAAGTTAAGCGTGCAACCTCATCAAAATGTTTAGCAAAATGTACCTTCATGCCCTTTTTTAGGTAGGCGGGTAGTTCTTGGTAGTCTTTGATGTTTTCATTGGGGATAATGAGAGTTTTTAATCCAATCCTTCTAGCAGCGATTACTTTTTCTCTAATACCGCCGACAGGTAAAATTTGTCCTGTTAAGCTTAGTTCTCCTGTCATGGCGAGAGGGGACTTAATGGTTTCATTTCTGGCCAGAGACAGTAAAGCAGTTGCAAGGGTAATTCCTGCACTAGGCCCATCTTTTGGTGTTGCTCCATCAGGTACATGAATGTGAATAAAAGCCTTATTAAAAAACTTAGGATTTGTTTTATATTTTCCTAAGTTGGAGGAAATAAAACTATAAGCGATTTCTGCAGATTCTTGCATGACTTCACCTAGCTGTCCTGATAGCTTGAAACCACGGTTGAGGCTGTGAATCAGGGCTGCTTCTATGGTGAGAGTTGCTCCCCCCATAGATGTCCAAGCTAATCCTGTTACCGTTCCGATTTGTTGGTTTACTTTTTCGGGTAGAAACCTGGGTTGTCCGAGTGTTTTCTCTAATTTATCAACACGAATATGAGCTTGCTTTATTTCTTTTTTAACTAGACTAAGAGCCGTTTTTCGAATTATTTTGGCCAATTGTTTGTTTAAATTTCGTACCCCTGCTTCTCTAGCATAGCCTTCAATTACTTGGCGAATGGCTGATTGAGTAATGGTTATTTGTTTTTTTGTTAATCCTGAATCTTTTAGTAGGGTTGGCCATAAATGATTTTTAGCGATTTTAATTTTTTCTTCGGTGATATAACCCGATAAACGAATTACCTCCATTCTATCGAGTAGGGGGGCGGGAATGGTATCAAGGGTATTTGCGGTACAGATGAAAACGGCTTTAGATAAATTAAAGCGTACATCCATGTAGTGATCCATAAAATGATGGTTTTGTTGAGGATCTAGCACTTCTAATAAAGCAGAAGCGGGGTCGCCTTGATAAGAGGAGCCTATTTTATCAATTTCATCTAACATAATCACAGGGTTAGCGGTGCCACAATCTTTTAAAGCTTGGATGAACTTACCTGGCATAGCCCCAATATAGGTTCTACGATGGCCTTTTATTTCGGCTTCATCTCGCATACCTCCCACAGAAAAGCGATAAAACTTACGCCCGAGAGTCTTAGCAATAGAATGGCCAATAGAGGTTTTTCCGACACCCGGTGGACCTACTAAACAAATGATAGAACCTGAAACTTTACCTTTTAATGACGCGACAGCTAAAAACTCTAGAATACGATCTTTAACATCTTCTAATCCATCATGACCTTTGTCTAATATTTTTTGGGCTCGTTTTAAGTTAAGAATATCTTTGCTATGTTGCCCCCATGGGAGCTGGGTAAACCAGTCTAGCCAGTTTCTAGTGACATTATATTCAGATGCCTGTGGATCAAGAAAATTTATTTTATTGAGTTCTTCATCGAATTTTTTTCGAGCTTCTTTGCTTAGGGAAAGTTTAGCGACGCGTTTATTGAACATTTCGGTATCAGTGGAACGGTCATCTTTGGTTATTCCGAGCTCAGTTTGAATTTCTTTTAACTGCTGCTGTAGAAAAAACTCACGTTGTTGATCGCTAATATTTTCTTCCACCCGTTCACGGATGTTAAGCTGAATTTTAGTTACTTCAATTTCCTGCTTAAATAAAGCTAATACTTTCTCTAAGCGCTCAACCAAGTCAAGAGTGTCTAATACCGATTGTAGTTTTTCGTTATCGGCAGTGGTTATTGCGGCGGCAAAATCTGCCAAATGTTCTGGATCTGATGCACTATAGCGGTTAAGGTAGAATTTTAATTCTTCACTATAGAGCGGGTTGAGAGGCAACAGTTCTTTAAAAGCATTTAGTATGGCTAAGCCGTAAGCTTTAAATTGCTTTTTAGTGCCTTCACGAATGTCTTGAGGGTAAGTAACCTTAACATGGAAAGGACTTTTTTCTGCTAGCCAATCTGTAATTTGAAAACGTTTAATCCCCTCAGCAATAATTTGGATGTAGTCATCTCGAACTTTAGGATCGTGAATTCGAATCAAGGTACCTGTTTTAGCAAAGTCTTCGGGTTTAGCGTCGTTATGGGTTTCCGTATTAATAAAGATGATGCCAATGTACTTTAACTTTTTTTCTAGTACTTTTTTTAAAGTATCATTCCAAGTTTCTTTACTGAGAAGTATTGGCAAGGTTTGCCCTGGAAAAAAAGGGCGTTCTTTAACTGGTAATAGATAAAGCTCACTAGGAGGTTCGTCACTAATATTTGTTAAATGGGAAAAAGCGGTTTTAACTAAGTCTTCTACATCTTGTTGTAGAGGGGTGATTTCTGTGTTTTCTGAGGTAGGGAGAGTCGTCTCAGTCTTAACTTCAGCCGTGTTCGAACTTTCATCAAGGGCTTCTCGTTTAGCCTCTGCAATGCGATCATGAATATCAACATTATTTTCTTCAAAAAAACTATCAAGTGAATCGGAGAGTATATCTGGAGTATTTTTATTATCGTTTGAATCTGACATTGTTTTGTTCTAATTATAAATTTGAATTATTACCTAAATCCTGCAAGTGGTTGTGCATATATGGCGTAAGATATTGATTTGTAGAGTAATTTTTATTCGAGTGGAATACTTATTGATATT
>CAZRMK010000071.1:0-10315 GCA_964601165.1 uncultured Piscirickettsiaceae bacterium
AAACTATAAAAGGTGAAATAAATTAACAAATTTACAGAATAAAACTTGCTTAACCAACACAAACCGCTTCACACCAGTTTCTACCGCTAAACGAGCCAAAACCAAAGTTGCATCACGATTCACCTTTCTAAATCCTGCTAAAGGATCATCTACATCGTCCTGCATAACATGTACTCGTGCGGCGAGATGAATAATAGTTTCAACCCCGAGAAAGCTCTCTTTAATAGTTTTCAGCGTTGTTTCTGAAGATAAATCACCAAAATCAGCGACCACAAATTGGTTAATTTCAGCAGGCAATAGTTTAGATGACTTGCGAACAATCGCATTTACTTGATTTTTTCTGCGTAATAATTCAACAACCAGTTCCTTACCAACAAACCCTGTTGCACCTGTAATTAATGTTTTCATGCTATTTAATACCTGAAATTGTTTTTAACCTGCTAATTTATCCGATATTTCTCTGACCCTGACCCCTAAAACCTTTTTTCAAAAAATTGCCTTATATCTTGCTTGCTAATCTTCTCTTTTGGTTGCAGATATGATATGTTATCATCTTCAATATCATCAATATAAAGCAACCCCACAACAAATAGTTTATATGTAATCCCCTCTACGATATGCTCACTACATTTAAATATCTGCTTCAAGCTCATAGCATCCTTAGCCAAAAAATATAAATCGTAATAATCTCTATATTTAGCCCTTAAAAACAACACATTTACTTTCATAGCAGCAATTTGTTCAAGTGTTGCTAAGTGAAATTGGCTACTATTTATAGGCTTCAAAAATTTCCAACATGCAGCAAAAAAAGTAACTTTTACTCCATCAAGAAGTATGTCTATCTGCTCATCTGTTTTATTAAGTATCTCTATTTGTTCGAATTGTTTTATATATCTAAGAATCTCTTTGAGTTCAAAGTTATCATCATAAGTAAAAAAATCCAAATCCTCACTTTTGCGATGACAAAGGTGCAGTGTCAAAGCACTACCGCCCACAAGGACATATTTATCTAAAAACGAACAACTATCTATCATCTGAAGCAATAGATCTTTTGTATTAGGAAGCAAGCAGTCTAAGTTTTTCAACTCTTTCATTTCTAGCTCCTTTAAAATAATCACTTTCTACATCCATCCCAAAAAACACCCTAGCGATCATGAGGTTTGTTTTGATAAAAGCTTTATCACTTTTTAGTTTCTCTTCCCACACACTTTTTACTCTTTTTTTACCAAAAAGCTCAACACAGCTCTTTATATTATCAAAATCAGCATATTTCAATATATACTCTATAAGCAACTTCGCGCCAAACTCTTCATAAGATATATCCCTGCTATAACTCCAAAAAAGACCCTTGTCTCTTAGATACTCAAAAAGTTTTACTTTCTGTTTATACTTTTTATAAATCTTTGACACAGTAGCTTTCGATACGCCTAGATGGTGTGCTATCTCTACCCCCTTGCGTCCATCTTTGATAGCTTTTGGTATAGAGTATTCTCTTGTATTAGTTTGGTTAAAATAACTCTCAAGTGGCTGCAAAAACTTTAGCTTGTATTGCTCATCATCAAGCTCAAATTTTGCATTAAAAATGCTATCAATCTCTTTTTGCTCATGATCTGTAATATTTTTATCAAAATCAACAATACCAATTAATTCATAATTTAACATTGAAAATTTAAAATTATCACTAGACATCGCCCATTTATACTCACCTATTTTTTTAGTGATATTTGCTTTTATGGGATTAAACTCTATATACTTGATCAGAGAGTGCAAATAGTTGTCATCAAAAACAAACCATGATTTAAATCTACCCTGCCAAAGAGGTCCTACTCTTTTATACTTATTGTTATAGTACACACTATATCTGGAGTTTATCTTTTGCATAAGTCTTGATAGATTTGAGTCGGTAGTTTTTAAAAGCAGATGATAATGATTTGACATCAAGCAAAAAGAAAACACCTCAAAACTATACTCCTCACTAGCTTCTTGGACAATATCTAAAAACTTTATAAAATCCTCATCATCATGATATACACTACCTCTAGCTACACCACGATTGATAATATGATAAAAACCAGCCTTTTCAATTCTTAACTTTCTTGCCACTTTAAACTCTTTTTTACTTTATTGTATCCAGTTTTTAGAAAAAGTAAACCTCTGACCCTGCAGCCTAAAAAAGGGCCTTATAAGTTAATAAAGTTAAGTGTTTCCTTACATTACTAAAAGCTAGTGTGATACCCCGTCACGCTTAATAACTTTTAAAAAGGTTTTCCATAAAATATAAATATCAAACCAAAAACTACGTTTTTGTAAATATTCAAGATCTAAGGTTACTTTTTCAGGGATAGGAAGCTCATCTCGACCATTAATTTGTGCCCAGCCAGTTAAACCAGGTAATAAGTTATCAACATTATATTCACTTCGTAAAGTTATTAAATCATCTTGATTAAACAATGCCGGACGTGGCCCTACAAAACTCATATCTCCTTTTAAAATACACCAAAGTTGCGGTAATTCATCTAAACTAGATTTTCTTAAAAACCCACCTATCGGCGTTAATAAACTTTTAGGATCTTGCAATAAATGTGTTGCTACCGCAGGGGTATCCATTTTCATACTTCTAAACTTAGGCATTTTAAAAGTTTTATTATCTTTACCCATTCTATCAGACCAATATAAAACTGAACCTTTCGACGTTAGTTTAACCAATAAGGCAACCACTAAAATAGGCAATAATAACAATAAGATAGCAATTACTGCTAAAAACAAATCAAACAAATTTTTCATTTTAGAAGCTTATATAAGTGTCTTATTATGCAACCTAAGTCCTGCAAGTGCTTGCACACATAATATCGTAAGCTATTAATTCATATAGAAAACTTTAATTCTTCGGGAATATCAACAAGTATTCCGCTCAAATTAAAACTGCTCTACAAACCAATTCCTTACGCTATATATGTACAATCACTTGCAAGATTTAGGTGTAAATGGAAAAGATTTTAAAATTCCAAATCGTCTCTAATTTTCTCTAAAGTTTTTTTGCCAATGCCTTTCACTTCAAGTAAATCTTCAGGCTTAGTACACCTTATTTTTTGGCAGTGTTCTACGATTAATACCGATCTTTTTTCACCAACTCCATGCAATGCTGTAGCTATTTCTCCTGCACTTGCAGTATTTACATTAACAGCATACGCTTGGCTTGTTAGTAATATCGCAATTAAAAACCCCATCATTTTTTTATAAAACATTATCTTTATCTCCATAAATTATTAAAAATCATCTACTTACTTAAGGCCTTCCTTAAGGAAACTCTTAATTGTATGGTAAAATAGTCTCAATGATATCTCCCTTTCTTTGTAACAAGATTACATTATTTTCCAAGGCTTTTTCTTTTACATCATCATTTATATTAAAACTGGCTAAACCTAAGTGATGATTATACATCTTTATATTCTGGGTATAGTTTTTTAAAGTTTTTATACTTCTTATTTACTAATCTATCTATATCAGCTACATGAGCTTTATATTTTGTTTCTATTATAGCTACATCAGCCCCATTCACTAATAAAATATCATACTCATCTTCTATAGAATTTTTTCTTCTAGTAACATTTTTATCAATAAAATCATACTCTATTCCTGCTAAGGTTGGATTGTCGGCTAAAGAGTTATAAAAAAAACTCCTCTGCTACATCCCCTTGATTGTTACCTATATTGCCCAGCATCTTGCTAACCTTGTCTAGCCTTCTATCTGATTTTTCTTGTGAGGCTTCTAGCCTTAAACCTGAAGATTTTAACTCAAGATTCGAGCTCTTTAGTTCAAGTATAGCCTGTGATAAATCCTCTTTAGTTACCATAATATTACCCTTTGAGACCTTTATATAAATTCAATATTTATATTATATCATTACAGATTTAGTCATACCCAAACTCATGGCTTGTTCCCTTAATACAGTGATACGAATTCAAGCTTTAAATCGGACAGTAGTTAGTAAAATTACTTTTTTAAAAAAGCATCGGCGGTTTTCTTTAACTGCTCATCCATGCTAATTACAGGTTTCCAGTCTAATAAATCACAAGCTTTTGAACTATCCACCTGCAAAGAACCAAACAAACGATTTGCCATATCTTTTTTACCTAATAATCTAGCAAAAAAAGTCATTAATCCCACAGGAACAGGAATTAACCATGCGCGTTTATTTAGTGACTTAGCTACTTTTTGCAATAACTGGGTTGTTGAAACCTCTTCACCATCTGAAATAAGAAAAACTTCATTTGTTGCTTGGGGAGATTTTTCTCTATCTGCACACAACATAATAAAATCTACCAAATTATCTAAAGCAACTAAAGAGCGTTTATTGTAAATGGCGCCAAGCGGCAAAGGAACTCCTTTATTTACCCATTTTAACATCGAAGCAAAATTAGCCTTGACTCCTTGAGCATAAACTAATGGAGGTCTAATAATCACAACCTCCATTCCAGTATCTTGTGCAATTTTTAATAAACCCTGCTCGGCTTCATATTTGGAAAGTCCATAAGGGTCTTTAGGGGGTTGAAAAACTTCTTCAGAAAAGGGCTGCCGAGATAAAGTTAATTCACCATTTACTTTAATTGAGCTTAAAAATATAAACCGTTTCACGCCTGCTTCTGCCGCCATGCTTGCCAAAATTAATGTCGCATAACAATTAATTTTTCTAAATTCCGTCAATGGATCTACGGAATCCTCCTGCATCACATGCACTCGTGCTGCAGTGTGAATCAATACATCTACATTCTGTAATTTTTCAGTTAGTTTAGCTGAAATACTTGGAGACGATATCGTCGACAAATCCTCTATTAAAAGCTGTTCTACGCCCACAGGTAAAGTAGCTTTTTTTCTAACCATGGCAACGACTTGCTTATTTTTACCCTGTAAGCAAGCAACCAAACAACTACCAACAAAGCCTGTAGCACCTGTTACTAATATTTTATTTTTCATTAGCAGAAGCCTTTTTTCTATCGTTTAATACAGAATAATCAAGTATAGATTTTTTTAAAAAACTTTCTAACTGAGTAATTAATTTATTTCTATCAAACTCAATGTCAGAATATGTTTTAGCATTATTACCAAGAACACTAAGTTGATCTTTACTAAGGTTAGACATTAACTTAATATTATTTGCAAGTGTTTCTGCATCTCCTGATTCTGCTGTATAGCCACAATTAGCTTCTTTTACTACCCTAGAGCCTTCTCCTGATAGCATTGTTAATATAGGTTTACTTGCAGCCATATAAGATTGAACTTTTCCTGGAATCGTCATAGAAAAAATGTCATCTTCTTTTAAAGAGACAAGTAGAGCATCTGCGGAATAATAAAAACTTGGCATATTTTCAAGAGGATGTCGTCCTAACAAAGAAATATAATCAGCAAGATCACGCGTTTTTATTTCTTCTATTAGCCATTTCATAGCTCTTCCATCACCAACTATAAAAAACTTACAATTAATGTTTTTATTTTTTAAAATTTCTACTGCTGAAATAATACTTGGAAAATCTTGTGCATCGCCTATATTACCGGCGAATAATATTTTAAACTCGGTGTAACCGTCCATTTCTACAATAGGAATAAAATTAATAGATGAAAATATTTTTTCCGACCAATTAGGGAAATATTTTATTTTTGTTTTATCTTTACAATAATTAGAAATACCTTCCTCAAATGCTTTTGACTGCCCTAAAATCAAATCACAACGATTATAGATAAACGAAACTAACTTACCAACAGCCTTTAAAGACGTTTTAGACTTAACGACACCAACCGCCTCTAATGTTTCTGGCCATAAATCTTGAACCCAAAATACAATTGGAGATTTTTTTAAAAACTTAAGGTAAATAGCAGGTAAACCAACCGTTATCGGAGAGGGTTGAAAAGCAAAGATAACATCAAACTTTTTGTTTTTTAACTTCCATGCTCCAATAAATGTTGCTGAAAAAGCATAGGATAAATAATTAAGAACTAATTTTATAGAACTATCTTTACCTCTCGCAATCATAGGAACACGAATAACATTACAACCCTCATAATGATCAAGTTTTTCTGCATTATCTATATAATCTTTAAATACGTCTCCTTCAGGATAATTAGGCTTGCCTGTTAAAACAGTAACTTCATGACCTCTTTTAGATAGCTCAGAACATAAATCATTAATGCGAAAGTTTTCAGGCCAAAAATACTGAGTAACAATTAAAATATTCATAGTACTAGAGACCTTTGCATAATTCAATGACGGGTTAAAATAGTTATAAATTTTCCATCTTTCAGCCAAAAAACAAGCCCAATAGCTAGCTATTACGCTTATTTTTTGACTAAAACCTGAAAAATTATACCTTATTTTTACCTCGCCATGAATTATGCAAAGGTCTCTACTAGTATTTTTTCCACACTACACGATTTACATAATCAGTATAACTAAGCAGAATACGTACTATTTTATCCGATACATTAGGCATTGAGTAGTCATAGACTTGGCGAATAAGCCTTTCATCATCTCTTGGCTGATCTTTAATAACTTCTAAACTTTGCATAATTCTTTCGCTAGTTAATCCCGTCATAATAACAGCGGCTTCTTCCATTCCCTCTGGTCTTTCATGTGCTTCACGTAAATTTATGGCAGGAAAATTAAGAATTGAAGACTCTTCGTTTATAGTACCACTATCCGATAAAGCCACTTTAGATGATACTTGTAATTTATTATAATCTTTAAACCCTAGCGGTTTTAATAACCTTACCAAAGGGTTAAACTTTACTCCCATTGCATCAAAGCGTTTTTGAGTTCTAGGGTGAGTAGAGACAATAACAGGTAGCTGGTAAGTTTCTGCAATAGTATTTAATGATTCAACTAGATTTAGAAAGTTTTTATCTAAATCAATATTTTCTTCCCTATGAGCACTCACGATAAAAAATTGATGTTTTTGTAGGTTTAACCTTTCTAAGACATTAGAGGAATCAATTCCTTCGCGGTATGTGTTTAAAACCTCGAACATCGGGCTGCCTGTTTTAATAACCATATCAGCAGGCAATCCTTCTCGCAACAAGTAATCTCTTGCTATGCTGCTATAAGTAAGATTAATATCCGCCATATGATCAACTAAACGACGGTTTATTTCTTCAGGAACTCTTTGGTCAAAACACCGATTACCTGCTTCCATATGAAATGTTGGAATTTTTCTGCGTTTAGCGGGTAATACAGCCATACAACTATTAGTATCCCCTAAAACTAACATTGCTTCAGGATTAACTTCAGCTAATACCTTGTCCACTGATATAATGACATTGCCTATAGTTTCTGCTCCAGTTGAAGCAGCGACTCCTAAAAAATAATCAGGCTTACGAATTCCTAAATCATTAAAAAAAATTTCATTCAACTCATAATCAAAGTTTTGACCAGTGTGGACTAAAATATGATCACAATACAAGTCAAGTTTTGGTATAACACAAGCAAGACGAATTATTTCTGGTCTAGTTCCAACTACTGTAACGACTTTTAATTTTTTCACTTTATTTGTGCCTTATGATAAATGGTATCAGGATTTTCAGGATCAAATATTTCATTTGCCCATAACATTACAAACATTTCGTCATCACCAATATTAGTAATATCATGTGACCAGCCAGGAACAGTTTCAACTACTTGTGGGGCATCTCCAGAGGTCATAAGCTCATAATATTCATTTGTTAAAATATTCCTAAAACAAAACTTAGCCTTACCTTTAATAACAAGAAACTTTTCATTTTTACTATGGTGATAATGACCACCACGAGTAATACCTGGGTGAGCAGAGAAGAATGAGAATTGACCAGAATCTTTAGTTTTTAACATTTCAACAAAAACCCCTCTAGGGTCTTCGTGTTTTTTTAAATTATAACTAAAATTTTCTGGCTTAAAATGACTAATATATGTTGAGTAAAGTGCCCTAGTTAAGCCTGTACCAACAGGTTCAATAACGGAAGACGACTTACTTTCTTTAAAAAGAGTTAACTGCTTAACTAAATTACCAACAGTGATTTTATAAACAGGGTTAACCTCTACCACACTATATTTATCAGCTTGATTAGTTTCCTTAACGCTTTTTATATTATCAATAAAGCTATTAACAACATCATCAATATAAACAAGGTTTATTAATGATTCAGGGTTGTTAATTTTAATAGGTAGGTTGTTTATAACATTATGACAAAAAGTAGCAACGGCTGAATTATAATTAGGCTTACACCATTTACCAAATACATTAGGTAAACGATAGTTATAAATAATATTACCGTTGCTCACAGAAAGTTCGTTTAATGCATCTTCAGCTAGCTTTTTACTCAATCCGTAAGGATTATCTAATTCTGCTTGGATTGAAGAGGTGTAAATAATAGGGGTTTGTTTACCTAACTCCTCTAACAGAGTAGCAATTTTTTTTGTTAAATCAGTATTCCCCTCTAAAAATTCATTTTCATTTTCAGGGCGATTTACACCTGCTAAATGGACAATAAAGTCACAACATTCAAGCTTGTTTTTTAAATCATTGATTGAGTCGCTAAGCAAAAAAGTAGAAAAGTCTATTCCCTCTTCCCTTAATCTAAAAACTAAATTTTGACCAACAAAGCCACCAGCACCTGTAACTAATACTTTCATTACACGCCCTCTGGAACAACTAAATTACCTGACTTAATTTCACGCATAAAATCAAGCTTAAGTAATAATTCTTCCATTTCTGAGACATTTAATCTATTTGTATTGTGAGAATTATAGTCTTCAACTTTTGAAAGGTCTGTTTTACCTTCTTCAATATATTGCGAATAATTTAAATCCCGATTATCAGCTGGAATTTTATAGTATTCACCCTGATCTTCTGCTACAAACATTTCTTCACGACTACATAAAGCTTCAAATAGCTTTTCACCATGACGAGTACCAATAACATTAACTTTATAATTGGGCTTGCCCATCAAATTAAATATAGCTTTTGTTAGTACATCAATAGTTGCGGCAGGTGCTTTTTGTACAAAAATATCACCATTAACGCCATTATTAAAAGCATAAAGTACTAAATCAACGGCATCATCTAAGGTCATCATAAAACGAGTCATTGCTGGATCTGTAATAGTAATAGCAGCTCCTTCAATAACCTGACGAACAAATAAAGGAATAACACTACCACGAGACGCCATAACATTACCGTATCTAGTCACACAAATAGTCATATCTTTTGGCACATTACGAGATTTAGCTACAATAACTTTCTCCATCATTGCTTTAGAAATTCCCATTGCATTAATAGGGTAAACCGCTTTATCAGTACTTAAACAAACAATTTTTTTAACACCATGATTTATTGCAGCTTCTAAGACATTTTCAGTGCCAATAACATTAGTTTTAACAGCTTCTAATGGATAAAACTCACAAGAGGGAACCTGTTTTAACGCTGCCGCATGAAAAATAAAATCAACGCCACGCATAGCATTTGAAACGCTTTGATAATCACGAACATCACCTATATAAAATTTTAATTTTGGATTAGAATACGCTTTGCGCATATCATCTTGTTTCTTCTCATCACGAGAAAATATACGAATTTCTTTAAGATTTGAATCTAAAAACTTTTTTAAAACTGCATTCCCAAAAGAACCAGTCCCGCCAGTTATTAATAAAACTTGTCCTGAAATCACCTAATAATCCTTATTTTTTTATATTCAAAAAACCACAACCATAATACTATAATAAAATATGACAAAGTTGGAGCAAACCCGAAAACTTGATTATTTGCAGGTATAAAAATGACAAGTATTGCAAACAAAGGAATTAACATTTTTCCATAAAAACTATCATAAAAAAGAACGCTTAACCATACTTTAGATAGTAAAAACCCTAAAAAAAACATAATGAACGCTACTCCTATAAAATGAAAATCATTTGCCATCTGAGAATAGAATGAATGCCACTGTTCAGTTTCTCCCCAATATGAATCTATTTTGTATTGAAAAGTCCTCACAGATAAATCATATCCTGTAACCAATTCAAATTGTCTCGTCAAAAATGGAGAGTTGCCAAAACCAAAGGTTGTAGAAAAGTTTTCTGAAAGTGATAATGAAAAAGGTAGTGTAAAGTTTGTTCTGTAAATTCAGATTTGTAATTTTTAGTGAATCTTGATCAAATTCATTTGAAAAAAGAGCAAGTCTGAAGTAATTTAATTTCACAAAAAAATTAAAAGGACAAACTTGCATGGAAAATTATAACCGGTTAAGCAAGTTTTATTCTGTAAATTTGTTAATTTATTTCACCTTTTATGGTTT
>CAZRMK010000072.1:0-10255 GCA_964601165.1 uncultured Piscirickettsiaceae bacterium
AAAGTGGTGAGATTATCTCATTTCTTTGTGTCGGTTTAGTGTAGCAACTCCATTATTTTTTGACTCCGAACTAGAAAAAGAAAATATAAAGACTAGCATAACGGATGTGGTTGTTTTTTCTAAAATACCTAAAAATTCAATTAAAATCCCCGTTGCAGGTGGCAAGACCTACTCCCCTGATTTTGCATATGTTTTAAATTTTGAAGATGGTAAAAAGAAATTATATTTTATAGTATAAACAAAAAACACCAAAGAGGAAAGTTTAAGGCTTGAGGAGATTCAAAAAATTAAACATGCAGAAAAGTTTTTTGGTGATGCTGTAAAAATTGAATTTAAAACCCAGTTTAGTAATAAAAGAATTGAAGAATTAATTAGAGATATTGAGACCTTTGCATAATTCATGGCGAGGTAAAAATAAGATATAATTTTTCAGGTTTTTTGATTGAAAGATGGAAAACTTAGAACTATTTTAACCCGTCATTGAATTATGCAAAGGTCTCATATTGTTGGCTGAAACCTGACCGCATACGGATTAGGCTTATTATCTCCATCAAGATCATATGACCTAAATCCTGCAAGCACTTGCAGGATTTAGGTGTAAGTTTACAATGTGTAAATGCCCGTTTTTTAACGCAGAATTGGCGGTTTTCAGGGGTGAGCTGAAGTAGTTACTATCTGTAAAAATAAAAATTATCGTCTGGTAGCTTGCCACCTACAAGTGCAGGGGTGCTATCAAGTAACTTTTGAAAGAAAAACTCTAGCTCTTCTCGTGCTTCTTCGGCACTTTTTACATCAATAATTGCGTATTTTAAAGATTTTTCTACTGCTTTTGGTGTTAATCTTTCAAGGTGTTTAGCTACCATTACACCTGTTTCTTGGGGGTTCTCTAAAATCCATTTGGCAGATTTTTTATATTCTTCTTGAAAGCGTTTTAATACTTCAGGTTTATGTAAAACACTTTGCAATGCTACGATTCCTGCTTGCGGTATTTTTGCTTCTCGGTTAAATACTCGCCCCCATTCTTCTTGAATATTAATGCTTCTAAATAGTTCAGGAGCATTAGGTTTTTTCTTTGATTTAAGTAATACCATTGATAGAGCAGGTTCTGGAAGAAGAGCGTGATCTATTTTGCCACTAAGTAGTAGTTGTATAGCATCAATAGGGTTTGGTATATAGTGTAGATCAAAATCTTTTCTTGAATCAAAACCTTCTGCTCTGATAATTTCTTCAAATACAATATCAGGCATATCGGCACGGAAAGGCATAGCTATTTTTTTACCTTTAAGATCTGCTATAGTGGTTAAATTGTCATCTCGTGAAACTATCCATAAAATGCCCCAGATAGAAATGTTCATAAGTTTTAATTCTACCCCGCGATTATAGAGGTTGGCGGCAACATTTGATGGCATGGCCGCAAAGTCAGCTTTAAATTCATCTTTGCCTAGCGTCATTAATCTTAGTTGATCGGGACCACTCCAAGGCTTAAACTCTACTTTATAAGCAATATCATTTAAAGCTCCAGTTTCAACCATGTGAATCAATGGATTAGAAACCCCTGCAAAAGGTCCTGATAAAATTAGTTTTTCCATCTTCTCTGCAAAAACAATAGGGGAAAATGTTAGTGCAAAAATTATTGCTACTATAATTTTAAATCTGTTTTTCATGTTTATTCCTAATCTTTATTTAAAATAAGTATTCAAATGAAAAGAGATCTCAGTTGAGAGATTACATTATATAGCTTAAGTCTTTAATTAACAACAATTCTTAATTAGTACCCTAATCCCTATATAGAATCATAGGTTAGTGTGCAAGTGATTGATGTGCATAGTGAATTTTAAAAAACCGTGATCACCTAATTGGTGATAAGGCTTTTTTAAAATTTGCTAGGTGCATCAAGCACTTGTGCAATAATTATGATTTCTATATAGGGATTAGGGTAGTAATAAGAAGTTAGTGTTTTTTATAAACTTTTATTTATTTAGTTCTGTTAAAATTTATTAAATTAAACTTATCATTTCCATAAAAATTCTATGAATGCAATCATAAACATAGTCCAATCTTTTCCGCGTTATTTATGGAGTGGTTGGGGAGCTATTGCGAGTTTGTTGCTGTTTTTGGCTCTGTGGGACTTCGGTAATCAAGTAAGTGGCAGCCTTATATTGCCTTCACCACAAGAAACTTTTATTTCTCTTTGGCAGTTATTACAAGAAGATGTTGTTTGGGAAGATATTTTCATTACTGTGCGAAGAGCGGTTTGGGGGTTTTTGATTTCTGTAGGGCTTGGGGTTTCTTTAGGTATGTTGGCTGGGTCATTTGCAACGTTTGCAATGATGATTAGACCTATTATTACCGTTATGTTAGGAGTTCCTGCCATTGCTTGGATAGTATTGGCATTAATGTGGTTTGGTATGAGCGATGGTAGTATTATTTTTACTCTAGTAATTGCATCCTTACCTATTGTGTTTGTCGCAGCTTTACAGGGAACTCGAACCCTAGAAGGTGATTTGAAAGATATGAATAAAAGCTTTAAAACCCCTTTATTAATGCGATTAACCGATGTATATTTTCCGCATGTATTCTCGTATATATTTCCTGCTTCTATTTCAGCTTTGGGTATAAGCTGGAAAGTAGTAATTATGGCTGAACTTTTATCTACTCCTGACGGAATGGGTGCAGCTTTAGCGGTTTCTAGGAGCCATTTTGATACTGCAACAACTATGGCGTTAGTATTAATAATGGTAATTTTTTTACTGTTAATAGAGTATATTTTATTAGAGCCAATTAAACGCGAGGTTGAGCAGTGGCGCGATTAAAATCTACCAACACATCTTTAAACAAATCCTTAAACAAGCCATCTTTACTAGTAAAAAATCTTAATCATAAGTTTGGTGCTACGGAAATATTGCAAAATATTGAATTTTCTTTAGAGCAAGGCAAGGTAACTTCTGTAGTAGGGCCTAGTGGTAGCGGTAAAACCACCTTACTTCATTTATGTGGTGGCTTATTAGATATTACAGATGGTAAAGTTATTAATAGTTTTAGCTCGCAAGCTTTTGCCTTTCAAGACGCACGCTTATTACCTTGGCAAACTGCTTTAAGTAATATTGCTTTTGGACTTAAAGGTCAAGGAGTTTCCAAGAAAATACGTAATAATTTGGCAACTAAAATGGCACTGAAGCTAGGATTAGATAAGGAGGACTTAAATAAGTTTCCCAAAGATTTAAGTGGTGGTATGCGACAAAGAGTTTCTTTTGCTCGTGCTTTAGTTATAAAACCACAGTTAATGTTTTTAGATGAACCTTTTTCTGCTTTAGATATTGGCTTAAAGCAAGAGCTAAAATACTTATTAATGGATTTGGTTAGTAAAGAAGGTTTAACGGTGTTTTTTATAACCCATGATTTAACCGAAGCGATTCAATTAAGTGACGAAATTATGGTAATGGAGGCTGATCCAGGTCGTATAATAAAACGTATTATTTTAGATACCCCGCAGTTAAAAAGAGATGATGACTATATTTTTAAAGCTACCAGAGATTTATTGCAAGATCCGCAAATAATTGCTACTTTTGAATTAAATATAGTCAAAAAATGAAAAACTTTATATCACAAATTAAAGGATTAGTTTGTAAAGAAAAGCTATCAAATGATCCAAGTAAAAATTCACCGATATTACTGGCCTACGGTTTTAGGCCATTTTTCTTATTAGTTCCTATATACCTGAGCATTTCAATCTTATTGTGGGGTTTGTTTTGGTCAGGGATTCTTCCCTTGCCTTTTTTAGCAAATCCAATAGAGTGGCATGTCTACGAAATGTTGTTTGGGGTAACCAATGCAATGATGATAGGCTTTATTCTTACTGCAATACCTACGTTATATGAAGAAGAAACTCCAATTACCGGCAATATTCTATTAGGATTGGTTGCTTTGTGGCTTATAGGGCGAATAAGTTTTTGGTTGATGGATTGGGTAGGGGTTTATATTGTTGCCCTAACCAATATCCCTCTAATATTATGGGTGGTATTTCTAATTGCAAAACCTATTTTACGGGATCCTTTACAGCGTCAATTAAGCTTGGCAGTATTATTTTTAATAATTAGTGGCATGCAAATTTGGTTTTTTATTGCCAAAATAGGCTGGGTAAGCAGTGACCCTATGGCAATATTACAAGCTTCAATTGGAGTTTTTATGGTACTAGTGTTATTAGCTGTACGTAGAATTAATATGGAAGCAGTAAACCACTGGCTTGACCAAAATAAAATTGACGACACTTTTTTGGCAAGACCGCCAAGATATAATATAGCTATTTTCAGTGTGGCAATATTCACCATAGTTGAATACCTATATCCAAATAATAGTGCCTTGAGTTGGCTAGCTTTTGCGGCAATGGCAGCAATTTTAAACACCCTAAATGACTTCTTTTTAGATGAAGAGCCAGTTTTTATTCGTCCATTTATATGGCCATTATTTACGCTGTTAATAATGTTAGCGATAGGCTACGGCTTTATAGGCTGGGATTACTTAATGCCTGAAATTTATGCCTTAAACCATTTCCGTCATTTACTAACTTTGGGGGCTTTAGGCATGGCATATTTCATGGTACTAATAATAGTTTCACATATCCATACTGGTAGAGATTTGATACCAAGCAATTGGATAGGTATAGGAGCGTTATTAATATTAATAGCCAGCCTAATCCGTAGCCTAGCAATACCATTTGTAGATGGAGCATCTAGCTGGGCCTATATGTTATCTGCCATACTATGGATTTTGCCCTTTATTGGCTTTCTTATTATTTATGGAAAATGGTTAAGAAAACCACGCATAGATGGTTTGCCTGGTTAGAAGCAAATACTTGTACTAATACCTAAATCCTGCAAGTGCTTGCAGGATTTAGGTATTATTTGTGTTTCTATATTTGGATTTAGGTATGACTCATAAAATAACCCTCTTTTTTTGCTTTTTCCCTTGAATAAAAATTTCCTATCCTTATATATTTGCCAACAGAATAATCTGGCTTAGTATTTTGCATTTGCTTTTAGTGCAACCTAAATCCTGCAAGTGATTGTGCTATATGTGTGCAATCACTTGCAGGATTTAGGTGCAAGTTTTTCTATCTATTTAAGGAGTTCGTTATGAGCATTAAACCACTACGTGACCGTGTTGTCATTCGTCAAGTTGAAGAAGAAAAAGAATCTGCTGGAGGAATTATTCTTCCTGGATCAGCTCAAGAGAAACAATATATTGGTGAAGTAGTTGCCGTAGGGTCTGGTCGGGTATCTGATTCAGGAACTGTAGTAGAAATGTTAGTTTCTGTTGGTGATAAGGTAATGTTTGGTCAGTATTCAGGTCAAGAAATTAAAGATGACCAAGGTAATACTTTAATGATTATGCGTGAAGATGATATCGTCGCAATTGTAGAATAATACCTAAATCCTGCAAGTACCACTTGCAAGGCTTTTAGGTAATATTAAAATATTTAATGAGACTTTTGTATGAAAGGCTTCAATATTTAATTAAAGGAATTTAGAAATGGCAAAAGACGTAAGGCTTGGTTTAGATGCACGCGAGAAGATGGTAGAAGGAATTAATGTTCTAGCAGATGCAGTGAAAGTAACTTTAGGGCCTAAAGGGCGTAATGTTGTGTTAGAAAGATCTTTTGGTGGGCCTATTGTCACTAAAGACGGGGTAACGGTTGCCCGTGAAATTGAGCTGGAAGATAAGTTCATGAACATGGGTGCTCAAATGGTTAAAGAAGTCTCTTCGCAAACCAATGAGGTTGCAGGAGATGGTACTACTACGGCGACTGTTTTAGCACAGTCTATTGTTCGTGAAGGCATGAAATCTGTTGCGGCAGGCATGAATCCAATGGATTTAAATCGTGGTATTCATAAAGCGGTTGATGCGGTGGTTGAAGAGCTTAAAAATATGTCGCAGCCTTGTACTACCTATGAAGCGATTGCTCAAGTAGGAACCATTTCTGCTAACTCTGACGTGAGTATTGGTAAAATGATTGCTGATGCTATGGAGCGTGTGTCAACAGAAGGTGTAATTACGGTTGAAGAAGGCTCTTCATTGCGAGATGAGTTGGTTGTTGTTGAAGGTATGGAGTTTGATCGTGGTTATTTGTCGCCTTACTTTGTCAATAATCAAGAGAAAATGATTGCTGAATTAGAGAACCCTTTCGTATTATTACATGATAAGAAAATTTCTAATATCCGTGAACTACTACCAACTTTAGAAGCAGTTTCTAAGGCTAGTCGCCCATTGTTAATTATTGCAGAAGATGTAGATGGTGAAGCTCTAGCTACCTTAGTGATTAACAATATGCGTGGTATCGTGAAAGTGGCAGCAGTTAAAGCTCCTGGTTTTGGTGATCGTCGTAAAGCCATGTTGCAAGATATTGCTGTATTAACAGGTGCAACGGTTATTTCTGAAGAAGTAGGCTTAAATCTTGAAGATGTAACGCTTGATTTATTGGGCGGCACTAAAACAGTTGTTATTAGTAAAGATACTACTAAAATAATTGATGGCAATGGTTCTAAAGAAGATATTGAAAGCCGTTGTGCACAGATTAAAGCTCAAATTGCTAATACTACTTCTGACTATGATGTAGAAAAGCTTAATGAGCGTTTAGCTAAACTAGCGGGTGGAGTGGCAGTTGTTAAATTGGGTGCTGCCACTGAAGTTGAAATGAAAGAGAGAAAAGATCGTGTTGATGACGCTCTTCATTCTACTCGCGCAGCGGTTGAAGAGGGGATAGTTGCAGGTGGCGGAGTAGCTCTAGTTCGTGCTGCATCTAAAGTGACTCCAAAAGGTGATAATGATGACCAAGACGTAGGTATTCAAATTGCTATGCGTGCTATGCAAGAGCCTATGCGTCAAATTGCTGAAAACTGTGGTTTAGAAGGCTCTATTATCGTCAATAAAGTTATGGAAGGTGAAGGAGACTATGGTTTTGATGCTTCTAAAGAGATTTATTGCAATATGTTAGAATCTGGTATTATTGATCCTACTAAAGTGACTCGTGCTGCTTTGCAAAACGCAGCTTCGGTTGCTGGATTGGTATTAACAACTGGTGCAGCAATTGCTGATTTACCAGCCAAAGATGGTGCGGCACCTGATGCTGGCGCAGGAATGGGTGGCGGCATGGGAGGAATGGGTGGTATGATGTAAGTTTTGATTTAAGGGAAATTGTGAAAAATCTCTTCATTCAAAAATAAGTATCAAGCTTATTTCTAAAGCCCGCTCTAAGCGGGCTTTTTAATATATCCATATCTGAGGATATAATATTATGAATAAAGTTAAAATTGGAATTATAGGCGGTACAGGTTATACGGGTGTAGAATTGTTGAGAATTCTAGCCAATCATTCTTTGGTTGAGGTGGTGGTGATTACCTCCCGTAGTGAAGTTGGCGTGGCTGTGGCGGATATGTATCCTAATTTACGGGGTATTTATAAGCTACAGTTTTCCATGCCTAACATTGATAATCTAAAACAATGTGATGTGGTTTTTTTTGCTACCCCACACGGTGTTGCTATGAGCATGACGCCAGATCTATTAAAACATGGCGTTAAGGTTATAGATTTAGCCGCAGATTTCCGTATAGAGGATTTGGATGTTTGGCAAAAATGGTATGGAATTGAGCATACTGGGTCAGACTTAATGGCTAAGGTGGTTTATGGCTTGCCAGAATATTATCGTGAAAAAATTCGATCAGCAATGATTGTTGCTAACCCAGGTTGTTACCCTACTAGTATTCTATTGGGGTTGTTACCCTTATTAAAAGCTGGTTTGATTAGGCCTGATTCCATTATTGCTGACGGCAAATCTGGTGTTAGTGGGGCAGGAAAAGCTGCTAATGTTGCGATGTTAGCCGCTGAAATGAGCGAGAGTTTCAAAGCTTATGGGCTTGCGGGGCATAGGCATTTACCTGAAATGACAGAAAAGTTAACCCAGCAAACAGGGAAAAAAATTGGGCTGACTTTTGTTCCACATTTAGTACCTATGGTGAGGGGAATGGAGTCTACTATTTATGCAACTTTAGTAAAAGATCAAACTCAATCTGAGTTACAAATGTTATTTGAAAACGCTTATGCTAACGAGCCATTTGTTGATGTTATGCCCGCAGGCAGTCAGCCTGAAACCAGAATGGTTAAAGGCTCAAATATGTGCCGCATGGCTATTTACCGTCCAGCAGGATCTCAGCAAGTGATCGTTACTTCGGTGATAGATAATCTGGTAAAAGGAGCTTCTGGTCAAGCTATTCAAAATATGAATATTATGTTTGGATTACCAGAGAATTCTGCTTTAAGTCAGGTAGCTTTGTTGCCTTAGGTTCTCAGTTCTTCAAGCTATCTCACCGTTGTAATACTGAATTTTAAAGATAATTTTGTTAGAATGCCTTTTATTGAAGTGTGAATAAATAAATAAATAGGTGACTTATGTCTGAAATGCCAACCCCCGTTAATTTTACAGATTCTGCCGCTGATAAGGTTAGTGGTCTTATTGTTGATGAAGGAAATCCTGAGCTTAAATTACGCGTTTATATTACCGGTGGTGGGTGTTCTGGTTTTCAATACGGCTTTACTTTTGATGAAGAACAAGCAGAAGATGATACTAAGGTCGAAAAAAATGGCGTCAGTTTATTAATTGACCCTATGAGCTTTCAGTATTTAATGGGTGCAAAAATTGATTATCTTGAGGACTTGCAAGGGGCACGTTTTGTTATCGAAAACCCCAATGCATCTACTACTTGTGGTTGTGGTTCATCCTTTAGCGTTTAACATATCTAAGTTAGACCCTAATCCGCAAGTAGAATTATGCGTTAGTGTGCATCAAGTACTTGTGCAATAACCATGATTTCTACTTGCGGATTAGGGTTAGATACTTCTTGAGAAAAAATATGCAATATATTCCTGGATTAGCGGGTGTTCCTGCTACCAAATCTGAAATTTCTTATATTGATGGTCAAAAAGGTACTTTATCTTATCGTGGCTATGACATTATGGAATTGGCTCAACATTCTTCGTTTGAAGAAACAACTCTATTACTGTTATTTGGAGAGCTTCCAACTAAATCTGAGTTAGAAATCTTTGACAAAAAATTACGTGATTCTCGCCGTGTAAAATATAACATTCGTGAAATAATGAAAAACTTACCTACCACTACCCATCCGATGCACATGTTGCAAGTGGTTGTGGCTAGCTTAGCCAGCTTTTATCCTAGTACGGAATATATGAAAGGTGGTACCGAAAACCAAGAGTATATCAATGATGTGACGGTTAATATTATTGCTCACATGGGTACTTTAGTTGCAATGTGGGAGCATATGCGTAACGGTTATGATCCTATTGAGCCACGTAAAGATTTAACCTATGCTGAAAATTTTCTATACATGGTAACGGGAGAAGAGCCGGATAAAATTTGGGCACGCTTATTAGATGCTATTTTCATTTTACATGCAGAGCATACTATTAATGCCTCAACCTTTACCACTATGGTAACAGGTTCTACTTTGGCAAATCCTTGTTCGGTTATTGCTTCAGCAATCGCTTCGCTTTCTGGCCCTTTGCATGGCGGAGCCAATCAAAAAGTGATCGAAATGTTAGAGAAAATAGGAACTCCAGACAAGGCTCGTTCCTATATTAAAAAACGCTTGGCAGCAAAGAAAGTTATTTGGGGAATGGGGCATAGAGAGTATAAAACTAAAGATCCGCGAGCCAAGATTTTGCAGAAACTATCAAGTGAACTTTTGCAACAAAAATCAGGGGACTTGAGTGTAGCATTTGAAACAGCTTTAGAAGTCGAGAAAGTCTGTGAGGAGTTGTTAGGCCATAAAGGGGTTTACCCTAATGTTGATTTCTATTCAGGTATTCTTTACAAAGAAATGGGGTTTGATTCTGGGTTATTCACCCCTATTTTCGCCGTGGCACGCTCTGCTGGATGGATGGCTCATTGGCGTGAGCAATTACAAGATAATAAAATATTTCGTCCGACTCAAATTTATACAGGGGTAGGAAATGCCTGTTATTTACCCGTTGAACAGCGTGGAAAGAATTAGCATATTGCCTAAATTCTGCAAGTGATTGTGCATATAGAGTGCAAGATATTTATTTGTATAGTGATTTTGATTTAAGCAGAATGCTTATTGATATTCCCGAAGAATTAACATTTACTGGAATTGCAACACTATTCCGACACAAAGATTAAATATTTGCCGTTAATTGGCTAATTCGGTCTCTGTAAACTTTTTCA
>CAZRMK010000073.1:0-10225 GCA_964601165.1 uncultured Piscirickettsiaceae bacterium
CCGCCGTGCCTGATGATTGCTCTATGTTTTACGGGGGAATTGAAGGGAAAGTGTCATAATGGCGAAGAAGAGCCGTTTAAATTTTAAAATCACTATACGAACCAATATTTTAACTTAACATATGCACAATTACTTGCAGGATTTAGGTATAAAATCTTTCTCAATTCCATACACATTTCATTTCAAAGAACATCTCATAAAAGATCACTTAAAAGCACAGCTTTGAGTGCTTCGATATTTTTCTATATAACCCATAATACTATCAGCAGTCATTTTAAAAGTAGGGTCAATACTCCTTCCTGCACTTTTTAGACCTTTGGCTGTCCAATTATTACAGGTATTCATAAAATAAAATATCCCTTGAGCTTTGTAAAACTGGCTATCACCATACAACCCTAAATTAAGTTCTATTAATTTTCCGTAAGAATCTTTATAAAAACTTTCTGCAATAAATTGTAATAAAGCTGCATACCCTTCACGATATATAGAGACTTTCTCTACAATAACCTTATCTGTAAAATACTTGCCTGGCTTAAAAGGTAATGCCACAGCATGAATAACAGATTTAGTCGGCAACAGAATCGCTCTAAGCGCTAACCATGTACTAAAACCTTCTGATTGATAGTAAAGCTTATCCCCCCCAGCCAAATTCAATAAAGGGGTATCGCCAAACCTTTTTTTAACTCTGGAAGCTGATTTAATATATTGTAAGCTGGCACTACAATGCCTGTGTGCCAACCGTGCCTAACGACATAGATGTTAACTTTTTCTTGCTCCAAAATGACAGGAAAACTAGCTTCTTTAACGACATAAGGTTTTGACGAACATGCCGTCAATCCAAATATAATCATAATTAAAAAAAACTAGTTTCACACGCTATCTTCCTTATAATTACAAAAACAACTATAGAGTGACACTTTATTTCACAATGGATAAATGCGACTTTTTCTTAATCTGTTTTTGTTCAGGTTCTGAAGTATCTTGCCCTGCTTCGGGATAAGGTTCAGGGGGGAAAGGCATGCCGTGACCACTTTCTTTTGCAAAAACTAAAAGTACCGCCTCAGGAGGAAAAGCTAGTCTCCTTTCTGCCCCTCCAAATCTTGCCTGAAAAGAAAAAAAATCGTTATCCATTTGCAGACTAATAACTGCATCAGGATGAACATTGAGAACAATCTCGCCTTCTTTCACAAATTCTTGCGGAACTTCTACACTTGGATAATTCGCATCGACTTGCACATGAGGTGTCCATCCATTATCAACAATCCATTGATACATCGCTCTAATTAAATAAGGGCGATTAGAAATAATATCACTCATATTAATTACCCCTAAGAAGACCTAACTTCACGCATATCAAGCTCATCATCAGATAAACTTTCAGGAAAAACTTCACGAGACAGAATTTTATCAGAATAATCTCTAATAGCTTTAGCAGACTTAGGAAGCTCTATTCCCAATGCCGGTAAACGCCACATTAAAACAGCTATACTGATATCAATTAAAGAATAATCATTACTCATAAAGTAATCTTGATGCTCAAAAACAGGAATCATTTGAATAAGACGTTCTTGTAAGTCACGACGAGCTTCTTTTACTGCTTTTGCATCAGAGCTGT
Source organism: uncultured Piscirickettsiaceae bacterium (assembly GCA_964601165.1). Taxonomy (GTDB): domain Bacteria; phylum Pseudomonadota; class Gammaproteobacteria; order Thiomicrospirales; family Thiomicrospiraceae; genus Thiosulfativibrio. Next base: position 1,616 of record CAZRMK010000073.1, read on the forward strand.
TAGCAATAGTATCAATTAAAGGGTACCATTGAGTTTCAATTTGACGTAATAACTGACGGGCTCGTGCTTTTGAAATAGGGTCTACCGACATTAAAGGCGGATGAGGAAAACGCTCATCTAAATATTCGATCATAACATGAGGATCATTGATGATTAAATCTCTATCCACTAATGTTGGTAAAGTTCCGTAAGGGTTTAACTCTAATAAATCCTCCGACATTTCGCCTTTAACCACTTCTATAATATCCATTGGAATATCTTTTTCTTTCGCAACCAAGCGAACCCTGTGCGATATTGGGCACTTGGAATCAGAAAAAAGAGTCATCACGGAACGTTTTGTTAAAGGTAAATCAGACATTAAAGTCTCCTAATGTAAAGACGACCATTTTAAGTAGACACTTAATAACTGATTCAGCGTCTCCTTAGCGGAAGTCTGGTAGATAAAATAAACTATCTTTCCATTATACTACCTCTGTCAAGCCCTAAAAAAACACCGTATTATGGCGACACAATCGCAAAAGGTAGAACCGCTTGAATATTTTGTTGTTTTAATGCCAACTGAATCAACCTGTCGACCCCTAATGCAACCCCAGAACAATCTGGTAAACCGCCCTCCTCCAAGGATTGGAGTAAACTTTTATCAATCGGCACAATTGAAAGTCCTGCTACTATTCGTTGCTGCAAACTGGCCGCAAAACGCTGAGAATAAATTTCAGGATCTTGTAACTCATGATAACCATTTGCTAGTTCCATACCTTTCACAAAGACCTCAAACCTTTCTGCTACTAAAGGGTTACTGCTAGATATTTTAGCTAAAGCGGCATCTTTAGCTGGATAATGAAATACACAACTTACTTTTGGCTGTGATTTTACACCTTGTTCCTGCCAACCTAATTGAGGCTCTATTACCTCGGTAAAAACTAGCTGTTCCCATAAGTCCTTATTATCTAAATCAACTCCGACAACTTCGGGTATTTTATAAGAAATCAAACAATTCATGCACTGCTGAGCCGAAGCACTATGAATATTTTCAATCCCCGCATAAGTTAAAAAAGCTTGTTGATATGAAATAAATTCAACTTCACACTGTCCTATAATCGCCTGCACAAGATGAGCGGTTTCTAGCATTAACTCTTCTAAATTAAACCCTAGACGATACCATTCCAGCAAAGTAAATTCAGGTTGATGCCGCGAACTTAAATCAGTATCTCTAAACACTTTCCCTAAATAAAAAATATCGCCACTGCCGGCACACAATAAACGCTTCATGGTATATTCTGGCGAGGTATGACAGTAATAAACCCTATCCTTTACCATCCCGGGTAAATTTAAAGTGGTTGTTAAACTTTGTAAGTGTAAATCTGGAGTTGTTGAGGATGATAAGAGAGGGGTGTCTACCTCATAAACATTGCGCTGATAAAAAAACGTCCGTAAATCTCTTAAAATTTGCGAGCGTTTTTTTAAAATATCGATAGTAGCGGTTGGCCGCCATTGCTTGCCATTTATTGGCTTATTTGGCACGTGAAATATACTCTCCTGTTTCAGTATTACAAATAACCCTCTCACCAATTATAATAAACAACGGCACTTGAACTACAGCTCCTGTTGAAAGCGTTGCAGGTTTGCCTCCTGACCCAGCAGTATCACCTTTTAAGCCAGGATCAGTAGCGGTTACTTCTAATACCACTTGTTTCGCAGGCTTAACTACAATCGGGTTATCATTCCACAAAGTAACCGTACATTTATCTTGTTCTGCCAACCACTTTTCAACCCCTGCTACGGCGGCGGTTCCTGCTTGATATTGCTCAAATGAGGTTTCATCCATAAAGTACCAAAACTCACCATCGTTATATAAATATTGCAAATCGGTTTCCATCACATCGGCTGCATCGACCTTTTCTCCCGATTTAAAGGTTTTTTCTAACACCTTACCCGTTACTAAATTACGAAACTTAACTCTGTTAAATGCCTGACCTTTACCAGGAGAAACACTCTCATTATTAATAATGTTACAGGGCTGCCCATCGTGTAAAAACTTTAAACCGTTTTTAAATTCAGAAGTATTGTAAGTTGCCATTCATTTTTTTCTCTTAATTATGAGTTTTTAAGGAAACACAACTCAATTAGCGTAAAATAATGTGCTTATTCTACCTTTAACAACAAGCCATGTACAAATCCATCTTTGAATTATGTCATTTTTTAAACCTTGAACCAGCCCAGCTATCCCTAGCAAAAGATTCAAACTTTCCCTTGAAAGTTCCCTATCACTTTGCAAAGCAAATTCAAAAAGGTAATCCAAATGATCCTTTACTAAGACAGGTTCTACCAACCAAAAGTGAAACCACCATTCACCCTGATTTTTCCACTGATCCTGTGGGAGATTTATCCAGCAACCCACTTCCCGGTTTAATCCATAAATATCACGGTCGAGTTTTGCTAATCACCAGCCCAAGATGTGATATTCATTGTCGTTACTGTTTTCGACAACATTTTCCTTACGAACAATCTAAAAAAAATCATTGGATAACAGCCTTAAAAGAAATTGCCAACAATCCTACAATAGAAGAAGTTATTTTAAGTGGCGGCGACCCGTTTACTCTGTCAGAAAATGCTCTGGTTGATCTTATCAAAAAAATAGCAACTATTAGCCATGTTACTACAATAAGATTTCATAGTCGCAGTGCCATTGCTGCTCCTGATAAAAGTCCGCAAAAAAAATTCCTGACCGCAATAAAATCATCCCGCCTCAACATGGTGCTAGTAGTACACTGCAACCACCCTAATGAACTCAGTAATGAAACTTTACAACTAATGACGCTTTATAAGAATTCAGGAATGACGCTATTAAATCAAACTGTGTTACTAAAAAACATCAATGATGAAGTCAACATCCTTTCACAACTAAGTAAATCCCTATTTAACCAAGGCGTGTTGCCCTATTATTGCCACTTACTAGACAAGGTATCAGGTAGCACCTACTTTGAAGTAAGCAAACCCCAAGCACAAATTCTTATCCAAAAGTTAAGAAAGCAACTACCTGGCTACCTAGTTCCACAATTAGTTGAAGAAATTGCAGGGGAGCCTTATAAAACTCCCGTTAATTTTTTAGAGCGGCCGTTCAACGCAATCTCTTAAACAAAACAAGACTTATAATCAACAAAACAATAGAAGGAAGGGTTGCTCCGATTAGCACTGGGAATTGATAAACAATTGCCATATTACCGAAAATTTGATTTAGCAGGTGAAAACTCATACCAATAATAATCCCCACAAAAATACGTTGCCCCATACTCACTTGACGTTGAGTTCCAAAGACTAATGGGAACACTAAGGCAATCATGCCAAAAACAACCAAAGGTGAGGCTATTTTTCGCCAAAATTCTAGTTTATAGGGCTCTGCATTAAGTTTATTTGCTGTTAAAAAGCCAATATACTGATATAAATCCCAAACACTCATATAAGGGGCGTCTATTTGCAGGGTTCTTATAAGCTCTGGAGTGATGGGTAAGGTTATTTCTAAATTAAATACCGCTTGTTGTTGATAATCTAACCTTGGGTAGGCAGTATTTTGCTTATCACCTAAATAAGCTGTTGACCAGTTAAAATCTTGCTTAGTTATATTTTCTAACCACCATTTACCATCTTGAAAATTTGCTTGTTTGGCAAACCAGTGTGCGGTTATTTCATTGTCATCGTTTAGGTTATAAATTGTTACATGGTGCAGAAGTTGATCTGATATTATTCTGCTAACATGAATATAGCGATTATCTTCTTTTAGCCAAAAATCTTCGGATCGCCCCATAGACAAACTTTGATTAAGAGCTTCGCCACGCATTTGTTTTGCTAGATTTTCAGACTTAGGGGCTAACCATTCTCCTGTCACCGCCACCAATATCCACAAGATAAACACGGTTTTCATTACCGCAATAAAAATACGCCCTATTGACCAGCCTGTTACCCTTAAAACTGTTAGTTCAGAATGGTTTGCTAGCCCTCCTAAAGCTATCAGTGTACCAATTAATAGTGCCAGCGGAAAAAGATGGTAAGCAAAAATAGGTAGTGTTAACAGGGTATAAAGAACTGCTTTTAACATAGTATATTCTGCTGTAATGCTCTCGATCTGCTGCATCAGTTCAGAAAACCCTAAGATTAACAGTAAGACTATTAAAACTAATAGAGTGTGTGCTGCCACTATTTTTCCAAGATACCTTTCTATTGTATTCATGTTTTTTCTACTTGGATTTTAGAGGTTTTACGAAATTTTCGAAAACTTAAGGGAACTTTAATGTTGCCATTATAAAAAACGAACAGTAAAAAAATTGCAGGCACAACCCATAGCCCTAAAACAAGTGGCCATTCGCCTTTTCCTATAGAACTACTTAATGTTACTAATAATTGGTTGTAAATGACGTATAGAATTAAAGCATAAAAAACTTTCGCAAACCGCCCTTCTCTTGGCCCTGATTTACTCATTTTTAATCCGATTAAGCCCATTACTATAATACTTAGGGGTATCAAAATTCGCCATTGCAATAAAGCTTGTTCCCTTAAATTTTCAGAGTACCATAATTCCATCGTTGTCACTTCTTTACGATGTTTTGGCGGTATAGAGATTTGAATTTCGGGTAAGTAGCCTTCAAAACGCTCAAACTCTCTTATCACAATGTCTTGTGGCGTTGCTAAGCCTTGATAAGTCCTGCCATTAAATAAAATTAATAATAAATTGTCATCGACCCATTCAAAGCTACCATAGGGTGCGGTAATTAAAATATCATTATCGGCATTTTTAATCCGAATCCAGACTTTTTGTAGCTGTGAATCTGCAGAAATAGATTTAGCATAAAATACTCCGCCATTAGGTAGTTCATTAAATCTTCCAGGAACTAAAGCGGCAAATGGTGAAGCTTCTCGTGCTTCCGCAATTAAAGCTCTCTCTTGTTGATAAGTCCAAGGCGTTACTACTAAGGAAATCCAAGCAGTAAAGACCGCTAAAGGCAATAAAAACCACAATACTCGTTTTTGAAAATAGCCTGGAGAAATACCGCAACTACTTAAAACCACCATTTCCTGATCTTGGTATAATCTCCCGACAGCCAGCATAACGCTTAATAATGCCACTAAGGGTAAAATAACTTCTAAGGCGGGAGGAATTTGTAACAATAATATTTCTAGCAAAATATTGGCGGGAATCTTACCTTCTATCGCAATAGCCAACAATTTAGTTGCCTCTGCACCAAAAGTAATCAACAAAAGTACAGACAGCACTGCAAAAAATGTTGTAAATAATTCTTTGTATAAATATTTATCTAGTATTCGCAAAAAAGACTGCCACAGGGTAAAATAGTAAAGATTGAATGATAACCTAAAATTTTAACAGAAAGTTTAAAGAAACACTTAATAAAGGCTAAAAGATATGAAACGAATCGACTTCCATCAAACAAACTCAACCGAACTACAGGATTTTGATACTTTAGTTCTACCTGTTTTTTCTGGCCAGCTTGATGATTTCCTGATTCAATCATTTAATCTCCAGTCTACCCTTAAAGATTTTATAGATTCAAAAGATTTTTTTGCCAAACTAGGAGAAACTTTAGTTTTACCGCAAGGCTATGACAAAATTCAACGGATATTATTTATTGGGCTTGGAAAATCCTCTGACTTAACAGAAAAATCTTATATTACAGCTATCAAAGCTAGCAATAAATCTCTTGATAGCACAGGGGCAAGCCTAGTTTTAAATGCCTTAACCTCCATTGAATTTAAAACGCCTGACTGGCTAGTTTATCAAAACGTTCTTGAAACCCAAAAAAACATCTATGATTACCAACATGTTAGTCGAGGCAAACACACATCAAAAACCACTTTATTGAAAAGCATGACTTTTCTTGCTACTGCGAATCAAGCAAGCATTCGACAAGCACAAGCATCAGCTATAGGAATGGAACTGACCCAAAACCTTGCTAATATGCCAAGTAACTTTTGCACTCCTAGCCACTTAGCCGACACAGCTCAAGAATTAAGTAACTCCTATGGATTTGACATTAACATTTTAGAGCGTGATGAAATGACAGCAATGGGTATGGGAGCTTTTATGGCAGTTGCTCAAGGTGGATCTGTAGCACCTAAAATGATTTGCTTATCTTATCAAGGAGGCAAACAAGACGATGCTCCCATCGCCCTAGTTGGTAAGGGTGTCACCTTTGATACTGGCGGAATTTCTCTAAAACCTGGTGATGGAATGGATGAAATGAAATACGACATGGGGGGTGCCGCCACCGTATTGGGAGTTTTTAAAGCTTTAGGAGAAATCAAGCCGCAAATTAATGTAGTCGGAATTATTCCAGCTACTGAAAACATGCCATCTGGTGAAGCCATTAAACCTGGAGATGTAGTAACGTCACTTGCAGGATTAACCATTGAAATCCTTAACACCGATGCCGAAGGTCGTCTTATTTTGTGTGATGCCTTAACCTATACTCAACAAACCTACCAACCTGCAAAAATTATCGACATGGCAACTCTTACTGGAGCATGTATTGTTGCTCTTGGGCATGAAATGTCGGCTATTTTAGGTAATGATCAAGCCTTAATCAACGACCTAATCCAAGCCAGCCAAACCACCTATGATCGTTTTTGGCAATTACCATTAAGTGCAGAATATGATGAACAACTAAAATCTAACTTTGCCGACATTGCTAATATTGGAGGTAAATCGGCAGGAACAATTACTGCCGCACAATTTTTAGCCAGATTTACTAAAGACATCTCTTGGGCACACTTAGATATTGCAGGAACAGCATGGACAAGTGGTAAAAACAAAGGTGCGACAGGTAGACCAGTACCTGCTTTAGTTGAATACTTAATTAAACAATCAAAATAAAAACATGACAGATTCTTCTTTTCAACCGCTTCAAGAAGTGATTTTTTATGTATTAAATTCATCAGACCCTAAAAGTCGTGATGAATTTAATGCCAAATTAATTCAAAAAATTATCGCTGAAAAACGTCAAGCAGATGTTTTATTTGATAGCTATGAAGAGGCTCAAAGATTTGATTTAACACTTTGGGGAATACGCCCGCATAGCTTTATTGCCCATGCAATTAACCTTGAAGTTAAAGCGCCTATTCAGTTATTTGATAAAAAAATAACTCAAGGCTGTCAAGATATCTTATTAAACCTGCATACTGATTTTCAAACTCCATCAAGCAGTTATAAACGTACCATCGAAGTATTAGATCAAACTCCGCTTCTTATTCAAAAAGGACGAGAAAGATTTAAACAATATCGAATGCTAGCCATTAAACCTGTTGTTCATAAAATAGGCTATTAAACCCAAATCCACACTTAGAAACTGGATTAAAAGTTAAGGAAAGCTAAAAAATGGATATTACACAACTACTAAACTTTACCGTGCAGCAAAAGGCATCTGATTTACATCTTTCTGCCGAACTACCGCCAATATTAAGACATGATGGCGATATTCGCAAGGTAGATATGCCGAATATCTCGGCTGAATATATTCATACCATGATTTATGACATTATGAATGACCAACAACGCAAGAATTTTGAAAGCAGTCTCGAGGCAGATTTTTCTTTTGAATTGCCAAATATTGCTCGCTTTAGGGTCAACGTATTTCAACAAAATAGAGGATTAGCTGCAGTATTTAGAATTATTCCTGCTAAAGTACTTTCCCTAGAAGAGCTAAATGCTCCTGATATATTTAAAGAAATTTCTTTAACGCCAAGAGGGCTTGTTCTCGTAACCGGACCGACAGGATCAGGAAAATCTACTACTCTTGCCGCTATGGTAGATTATATTAACGATACTCAATATAGCCATATTTTAACTATTGAAGATCCCATTGAATTTGTGCATTCTAGTAAACGGGCTTTGATTAACCAACGTGAAGTTCACAGAGACACCCAAAGTTTTAGCAATGCTTTAAGATCTGCTTTAAGAGAAGACCCTGATGTAATTTTAGTCGGAGAAATGCGAGACCTAGAGACGATTAGACTCGCCCTAACTGCCGCTGAAACAGGGCATTTAGTTTTAGGAACCCTTCATACTAGCTCTGCCCCTAAAACCATAGACCGTATTGTTGATGTTTTTCCTGCCGAAGAAAAATCAATAGTACGTTCTATGTTATCAGAGTCTCTTAAAGCAGTTATTTCTCAAACTTTACTTAAAAAAATTGGCGGAGGACGCGTTGCTGCACACGAAATAATGCTAGGGTCTTCTGCTATTCGTAACCTGATTCGAGAAGATAAAACCCCCCAAATGATGTCAACCATTCAAATATCAAATAAAATAGGCATGCAAACCCTTGACCAAGACCTACAGCGTCTTGTTAACGAAAATCTTATTACTAAAGATGATGCTAGATACAAAGCGGCTAATAAGGCTACTTTTATATAACCCTAATCCGCAAATAGAAATTATGATTATTGCACAAACCCTTGATTCACCTATTGAATTTTAAAAAATCTTATCACCAATTAGGTGATGGCAATTTTTGGCTCTTCTCCGCCATTATGACACTTTCCCCTCAATTCCCCGTAAAACATAGAGCAATCATCAGGCACGGCGGTTTGTCTTATCTTCAGTTT
>CAZRMK010000074.1:0-10059 GCA_964601165.1 uncultured Piscirickettsiaceae bacterium
TAGGTTAAATGGTGCTTTAATATCCCTTTTTTGTCATAATGGCGGAGAAGAGCCCTTTGGAAGGCTCCATTGCTAATTCGGCATTAGCTAAGAATATTGCTTTCCAATTTACTAAATTTTTTGGCACTATATTATTTGCACTGGCTATTTCATTTAAAGTTTTTTCATCCTTTAACATCTCAAGTACCAATTTTGTTTTAAATTCTGTGCTGTATGTTGTTCGTTTTTTACTCATGTTATTACCCCTTAGCTTTACTAGTTTAATTTTAACTTTTTAGGAACTTAAATTTTAGCAAAACTGTTTGTTTTTCTTGGGGTAGTATAATCTTTAGTTTATGGTATGTATTGCCATAGTCTTTACCATGTTATGAAAGAATTAATGCCAGAACGACTTCTCTTTCTTCGGTGGTTAGTACATTGTATGTCCGACAAGCTGCTGCGTTGTCCATTACTTCAAGCCCTATTCCTTTTTGGGCGCAGTAAGCAAAAAATTTAGGATGGGGAAAAACTTGTTTTTCACCTGTACCTAAGATAATAACATCGGGAGATAATTCTAAAATTTGGTCAAGCAATTCAGTAGAAAGCTGCTCTATATCTTGACAAGGCCAATTTTCCACTAAGTTTTTTTGATTTAAAAAACAACTTTCTGTTAATTTAAAAGTATTAATTTTTACCAAGCCTGCTGAATAGTGTTGAACTGTTAAGATATTTGAATCTCTATGCTCAGTAAATTTCATTTTAACCCCTTATTGTTCTGTAATGCTTGATTATAGCGTGTATTTTACATAGACGAAAAAAATAGTTTCTGTATAATTGTGTGATTAATTTTCTATACCTAGCTCGGTGAAAACAGAGTTTCTTTTTAAAGGCTTAATATTGTGTCCGATGATTTTCAAAGAATAAATCGACTTCCTCCTTATGTGTTTAATATTGTTGGGGAGCTTAAAGCAGAAGCGCGTCGTCGTGGTGAAGATATTATTGATTTTGGAATGGGTAATCCAGATCAAGATACCCCTAAGCATATTGTCGATAAATTAATTGAGGTGGTACAAAGAGAGGGGACGCATCGCTATTCTGTTTCTCAAGGAATTCCACGTTTAAGAAAAGCGATATGTTCTTGGTATAAAACCAAGTTTGATGTTGAGCTAGATCATGAAACTGAAGCGGTTGTTACTATTGGTTCAAAAGAAGGTTTAGCTCACTTAGCTATGGCAACAGTAGATAAAGGCGATACGGTTTTAGTTCCTAACCCTGCTTATCCTATTCACCCTTATGGTTTTGTGATTGCAGGGGCTGATATTCGCCACGTTAAAATGACTCCAGATGTTGATTTTTTTGAGGAATTAGAAAAAGCCATTAAAGAGTCTTGGCCAAAACCAAAAATGCTAGTGTTAAACTTTCCGGGTAATCCAACTACTCAAACGGTTGATTTAGAGTTTTTTGAAAAGGTGGTGACAATTGCTAAAGAGCATAATATTTGGGTAATTCATGATTTGGCTTATGCAGATATTGTTTTTGATGGTTATAAAGCACCTTCTATTATGCAGGTAAAAGGGGCAAAAGATATTGCAGTGGAGTTTTATACCCTTTCTAAAAGCTACAATATGCCTGGTTGGAGAGTTGGGTTTATGGTGGGAAATCCTAAATTAGTTGATGCCCTTAAACGAATGAAATCTTATTTAGATTATGGAACTTTTACTCCGATTCAGGTGGCGGCTATTACGGCTCTTGAAGGGCCGCAAGATTGTGTAGCAGAGATTTGTGAAATGTATAAAATTAGACGTGATATTTTGTGCCAAGGATTAAATGCTATTGGTTGGGATGTTGTGCCCCCTAAAGCTACTATGTTTGTATGGGCTCTTATACCTACACCTTATAAAGAAATGGGTTCGATAGAGTTTTCTAAAAAATTATTAGCAGATGCAAAAGTTGCGGTTTCACCAGGAATTGGATTTGGTGATTATGGCGATGATCATGTAAGATTTGGGTTAATTGAAAATGAACACAGAACTCGCCAAGCTATTAGGGGTATTCGTGATATGTTCAGAAAAGATGGGTTGATGCAACAACAGGAGCCAAAGTGAAACAAGTAAACGTGAAACAAGTAAAACTAGGTCTATTAGGTTTAGGGACAGTCGGGTCTGGAACAGTCGAAATTTTAAACCAAACTCTGCCTGAAATAGAAAGACGCTTAGGTAGAAACGTTGGTAGTCAATCAATTGTCATAGAGCAAATTGCGGTTAGAGATTTAACCCGTTCTAGAGCGGTTGATACTAGTCAAATTAACTTAACAGATAATCCTATGGATGTGGTGAATAATCCAGAAGTCGATATCGTAGTTGAACTAATGGGCGGCACAACTCTCGCTAAAGATTGTTTAATAAAGGCTATTAAAAATGGTAAGCATGTTGTAACTGCTAATAAAGCACTTATTGCTGAATTTGGTAATGAAATTTTTGCACTTGCAGAAGAGAACAAGGTTATTGTAGCTTATGAAGCTGCTATAGCAGGGGGTATTCCTGTTGTTAAGGCGATTCGTGAGGGTCTTGCTGCAAATAAGATTGAATGGTTAGCGGGTATTATTAACGGTACAGGAAATTATATCTTGACCGAAATGAAACAACCAGGAGCTAATTTTGATAAAGTTTTAAAAACTGCTCAAGAATTGGGCTATGCCGAAGCAGACCCTACTTTTGATGTAGAGGGGATTGATGCGGCACATAAACTTACTATTCTAGCTTCTATTGCTTTTGGTATTGAATTACAGTTTGATAAAGTCTATACAGAGGGTATTAGTAAAATAACCGCCGAAGATATTCAATTTGCACAGCAGCTAGGTTATGAAATTAAGCACATAGGTATGGCGTCAAGAACAGACAAGGGTTACTCTTTAAGAGTTCACCCAACGCTAGTACCACAGTCGGCTCTTATTGCTAATGTAAGCGGGGTAATGAATGCGGTTATGGTCTCTGGAGATCATGTTGGCTCTACTATGTATTATGGGCCAGGAGCAGGGGCTGGACCAACAGCCAGTGCTGTAGTTGCAGACATTATTGATGTAATTCGTTGGCAAACACAAGATAAAGCAGACCAAGTTCCTGCGTTAGGATTTGCAACTAATCAGCTAGAATCTGCCCCTATTGAATCTATTGAAAATATTGAAACTGCTTACTATTTACGTTTTTTTGCTAAAGACCATGTTGGAGTATTATCTAAAGTAACCAGAATTTTAGCCGATTTTAATGTCAGCATAGAGCATCTTCACCAAGAACCTACTGTAAATAATAAAGAAGATGCTACTTTGGTAATAGTGACTAACAAGGTACTGGAATCTAAAATGAACCAAGCTTTAGATAAATTAATCCAGCTTGATGAGATAGATAGTGAAATAACCCGTATTCGCGTTGAGTCCCTTGGTGCAGAGTAAATGCCTGAATCCGTACCGTCATTAAGGTACGGATTCAGGAAATAGTTAAGAAACAGGAAACAGCTATGAATTTTATTGAAACACGAGGTAATGATGGAAAATCTCCTCTAACCACGTCTTTTTCAGAGGCTATTTTAAGCCCGATGTCTTCATTTGGTGGGCTCTATTCACCAGAAACTTTACCTGATTTAAGCGGTGATTTTTTAAATCAACACTTAAACTCTAACTATAAAACTTTAGCAAAAGCTATTTTAATGGCTTTTGACATTGATATTGATCATAAGACGTTAGATGAAGCTTTAAGTTTGTATGATAAGTTTGATGACCCATCAAATCCTGTGCCAGTCGTTAAGCTTAATGATGATATTTTCGTTAGTGAGCTTTATCATGGGCCTACTCGAGCTTTTAAAGATATGGCTTTACAGCCTTTTGGTTCTGTTTTATCCGCTATCGCAAAATCTAGAAATGAAAAATACTTAATGCTAGCTGTTACCAGCGGAGATACTGGGCCTGCCGCACTAGAAACCTTCAAAAATAAAGATAATATTCAAGTAGTTTGCCTTTACCCAAGTGGTGGAACATCTGATGTTCAGCGTTTACAAATGGTAACTGAAGACGCTCCTAATCTTAAAGTTATCGGTATTAATGGTGATTTTGACGATGCTCAGAGTGCTTTAAAAAAATTACTTACTTCTGAAGAATTTAATACTAAGTTAAAAGATTGCCATATTTCTCTATCTGCAGCGAATTCGGTTAATTTTGGTCGTATTATTTTTCAAACAATTTATCATGTACACAGTTATTTAGAGCTGGTTCGTCAAAATGAAATTTCTTTAGGAGATAAAATTTATTTAAATGTCCCTAGCGGTAATTTTGGTAATGCTTTAGGCGGATATTACGCATTAAAAATGGGTTTGCCAGTCAAGAAAATTTTAATTTCCTCTAATAATAACAATGTGTTAACAAAATTTATTAATAACGGTTGTTATGACTTACGTTCCGTATCAGTCATTGCAACAACTTCTCCTGCAATGGACATTTTAAAATCTTCTAATATTGAGCGTATTTTATTCGATTTATTTGGAGCAGAACGTACCAAAGAGTTAATGCTTGCTTTAGATAAAGATAAGTTTTATCAATTAAATTCTACAGAAATAACTGCAATTCAAACAATTTTTACTGCCGATTTTTGTAACGACGAAGAAGGTAAAGCTTATATTAAACAAGCGTTTGAAGAGGGATACTTGATGGATCCTCACACCGCTACCTGTTTTAAAACCCATGACACTTGTCGGCAAGATAAGTCATTAAAATCTATCATCTACTCAACAGCAGAATGGACAAAATTTTCACCTGTTATTGCTAATGCTATAACTGGAGAAATAGATAAGCAGGATATTGATGCACTTAAATCCATTTCAGTACAAGCAAAAGTAAGCATACCACAAAAAATTTCAGCATTATTTTCCATGCCTATTGTGCAAGATGTAGTCATAAACAAAGAAGATATCGAAGCTGAAATTTTAAAATTTTTAACTTGATACCTTTGCATAAATTTAGAGCAGCTACTAATGAGTAAAATCGTAACTTTATGGTTGCCTGAGTTTTTAACGGCAAAAAAAATTTCAAAAACCTTAGATGCTGAATCAGATCCCACACTAGACTCTGAACAAAGTTTTGCCAGTCTTTTATTACCTTCTATGTCTAAGTTATTGTCTAAAGCTGATGTTTTTTTGAACCCACTTCTGTCTTTTCACGAAGAGGCGGTGGTGTTGTGTCATCAAAAAAAACCCTTTCCTGTTGCTACTATTACCGCCAATATTGATTTAGAAGCTTATGATCCTCATGTCTTTTGGCTTAGAATAGATCCTGTTCAGCTAGTTCCTGATAGAGATACCTTGGTATTATTACCTCCCTCGGCATTACAAATTAAAACCGATGAAGCGGAAGCTTTAATTGCTGCATTTAATGCACATTTTGCAGAAGATAAAGTTGAAATTGAGATGGGAACGTCTAATCGTTGGTATTTGCGTATTGTGCAACCCGTTGATATTCAAACAACTCCAATAGCAAAAGCGGCTTGGCAATCAGTTGACTTACATTTACCTACTGGTAATGCTGCAAATTACTGGAAAAAGTTAATTAATGAAACCCAAATGTTGTTTTTTAGCCATCCTGTTAATGAGTTGCGTCGTGAAACAGGCTTACCTGAAATTAATTCTGTCTGGATTTGGGGAGAAGGGCAGTTATCTCAAGGTCAAATTGAACGTTTAGGGAAAGCAGATCATGCTGATTGGACAATTTATTCTGAAAACGTTTATTTACAAGGTTTAGCAAAATGCATGGGAGCAAATCCACAAAAAAACCTTACAAATTATCAGAATTGGTTAAAATCTTCTCCAAGTAATCGTAGTTTAATTATGCCTAGTCATCTTATTGATAAAAATAATGATTTAAGCTTAGAAGACTGGTTAATCGTGGTTCAATGGCTAGAAGATGAATGGTTTAAACCTTTAGAGTTGGCTCTTAAAAATAAAGAAATATCATCTTTATTAATCGACTTAGGGTCAGGAAAAAGATTTCATTTAACCCCTGGTCATTTGAATAAATTTTGGCGTTTTAATAAACCTGTGCAAAAACGTATCCTATAGAGTTTGTGCCGTTAATATTCTAAGCTGTAAAGACGTACGCCCTAAATAATGATTTAAGCTAGGTTGATAGGCACAAATAAGAGTGTCTCCATAGCGAAAAGGGGTAGGTTCTTCTGCACTTTGTTTGGCGTTAAAAAAAATAGCAGATAACCCTTGACCTTGATGACTCACCAACTTAAAAGATAAATGAGTTTTAGTTTGTCCAACTTCTCTAACTTCTTTAATGACAAATTGACCTGAAAAAGTAGCTTGTGGCCATTCTCTGCCATAAGGTTCTAACTGACTCAATTCTTGCATTAAGCTGATATTAAGTTGGCTATCATCAAGCTCTCCATCGGTTTCAATAGTTGGAATAGGAGGTTTATCTCCTAGCTGATGTTGCACGGCGGCTTCAAATAGTTGTGCAAAAACATGGTATTTCTCAATCGGAATCATACAGCCTGAAGCCCCTTTATGGCCTCCCATTGAAATAAATAAATCGTTATGTTGTTCTGACATCCATTGAAAAGCCAAGCGCAAATCAACGCTTGCCACAATACCTCGACCACTACCAGCTAAAGTACCATTTTCTAAATCGGTCATTGCAATGGTTGGAACGCCATATTGTTCGCCAATTCTAGAGGCAATAATTCCTTGAATACCTGCATTACCTTTAAGTTTAATCGCAAGGCTATATTTTTTGGGATGATAAAGCTCTGTTGCGAGTATTTGAGCTTGCTCTAACATAGATTGCTGTTGTTCACGCCGATTTATATTATCCTGATCGAGCTGATCGAGATAAGACTGGGCTTCATGCAATTGGCTAGAATTTAAAAATTTAAACGCTGTTGTTACATCACTAACTCGGCTAGCAGCATTAATACGGGTTGCGACCTGAAATCCTAAATATTCTGCATTAAAAGGCTGTTCATTATTATTATTCATAATGTGTAAAGCTTGCCATGCAGGGTGGTTAAACTTATTAATCAAAGACAATCCCGATGCAACAATAGCTCGATTATTATGGCTTTTTAAACTAACGCTGTCAGCAATGGTTCCTAAAGCAACATTAATAGCAAGGCCTTTTAAGCTTGGGGAATCGTTGTTAAGAATGCCTCGGGAAATTAATTCATTACGAACTTGTCCCATGACTAAGAAAATAACAAAACAGCCAGCAATGGTTTTATCATATTCACAGCCGGGCTGTTGCGGGTTAACTGTGCAAAGAGCACTTTTTGGAGCACCATCGGCTGCCATTTGATGATGGTCAGTAATACAAACTTTAATGCCCGCCTCAGCAAGGCGTTGAATTCTAGGCTCATCACTTGAGCCTTGATCGGCAGAAATAACGATAGCAATTTTTTCAGGAATAGACAAAATATCATCACACATGGCATCTGTAATACCATAGCCATTTTTACGTTCGCCAATCATCTGAATAACACGGTGTTTTTCAACCCCAAAAAAGTCAGTCAGGGCAGTAGTGGCTACCCAAGCACTGGTCACGCCATCAGTATCGTAATCAGTTGCTAATACAATTTTTCCATCCGATTGAATAGCGTCGGCAATGTGTTTCGCAGCATTATTGGAGTTTTTTAATTTATTAGGGTGCTGAATGTGTTTTAATCGCGGAAAAACTATCTTTTCTAAAGCCTCCAAAGGAGTGGGTGTGGTTTTATCTGCTTCAAAAACACGGCTAGCGGTTAATCGAGCTTGTAAAGGCGTTAAGCCAAGCTTTAAAGCAGTTTGATAATCTGATTCTAAGTAAGACCGTTCAATAATTTGAGTTTTTTTCATGACAAGGATTTTAGCACTATTCGGTTCAAATTCTACCTAAATCCTGCAAGCACTTGCAGGATTTAGGTTATATGTAAGGATTTTGGCTTTCGTATAAATACTTGACTAGCTACCAAAATAGTATAATCATGATAAGTAATTATAATGAAAGTTCCTGTTCACAGAATTAAAGGAGATTTTAATGTCAAATAATATCGAAACTATTTTAAAAGAAACCCGTGTTTTTGAAGCCTCAGAAGAGTTTAAGCTGCAAGCAACGATTACAGATGAAAAATATCAAGCAATGATGCAGAAATCATCTACCAACAATGTAGGTTTTTGGTCTGATTTAGCAAGAGAAAAACTTGACTGGTCAAAAGAATTTACGGTTGAACTGGATGAATCTAATGCACCTTTTTATAAGTGGTTTAGCGATGGTGAGCTTAATGCCTCTTATAATTGTATTGATAGACATTTAGAAAACAAAGAAAATAAAAAGGCCATTATTTTTGAATCTGATGACGGATCAACTGAGATTTATACCTATAAAGATTTACATGATGAAGTCTGCCGTTTATCCAATGCTTTGGTTGCACAAGGCATAGAGAAGGGCGATAGAGTTATTATATATATGCCAATGATTCCACAAACCGTATTTGCTATGCAAGCCTGTGCCAGAATTGGAGCTATTCACTCGGTGGTTTTTGGCGGCTTCTCCGCAGAATCTTTAAAAGATCGTATTGAAGATACCACTGCAAAAATGGTTATTACGGCTGATGGCGGTTTTCGTGGCGGTAAAATTATTGCACTAAAAGAGGCAGTAGATGAAGCTCTTGAAGAGGGTGGCTACAGTGTTCGTAAAGTAATTGTTTATGAACGAACTAAACAAACTATTCAAATGCAAGAAGGGCGCGATATTTCGTGGAATGATGCTATTGCAGGTATGCCTAACTACCATCATCCCGTTATGGTTAATTCTGAACACCCACTATTTATACTTTATACATCAGGTTCAACCGGAAAGCCCAAAGGTATACAGCACAGTACCGGCGGTTATCTGCTTAACGCTCATGTTACCAGTGAATGGGTATTTGACTTAAAAGAGGAGGATGTTTTTTGGTGTACTGCTGATGCTGGCTGGATTACAGGACATACCTATGTTGCTTACGGACCTCTTTCAATGGGAATGACAATAGTTATGTTTGAAGGTACTCCTACCTACCCTGATGCAGGAAGATTCTGGGAAATTTGTCAAGATCATGGCGTTACTGTTTTTTATACCGCTCCCACCGTTATCCGTGCCTTGATGAAATTTGGATCTGATTTACCAAAAACATACGATCTTTCTAAGTTACGTTTATTAGGTAGTGTTGGAGAACCGATTAATCCTGAAGCTTGGATGTGGTATTACCATGTTATTGGTCAAGAAAAATGTCCTATTGTAGATACTTGGTGGCAAACCGAAACGGGTGCACAAATGATTGCACCTTTACCTGGAGTAACCGCTTTAAAACCAGGATCTTGCACCAAGGCTTTGCCAGGAATAGAAGCTCATATTGTTGACGAATCTGGTGTTGAACTATCTAATGGGCAAGGTGGTTATTTAGTGATTACCAAACCTTGGCCCTCTATGGCTAGAACGATTTGGAATGATAATGAAAGATTCGTAAATACTTATTTTGGACAGTTTAAAAAGTCATATTATGTTGTGGGCGATAGTGCCTATTTAGATGAAGAAGCTAACTTTTGGATCATGGGGCGTGTTGATGATGTTTTAAATGTATCAGGTCATCGACTGGGAACTATGGAAATCGAATCTGTTTTAGCTTCACATAAAAAAGTAGCCGAAGCCGCTATTGTAGGTCACCCCCATGAAATTAAAGGTGAAGCCATTATGGCATTTGTAGTTTTAAATATAGACATTCCAAATGAAGATGAAAAAGACCTTTTAATGGCTGATTTAAAAAATCATGTCGCTAAAGAAATTGGCTCTATTGCCAAACCAGATGAAATACGTTTTATCAGTAACTTGCCAAAAACACGCTCAGGAAAAATCATGCGGCGTTTATTGCGAAGTATTGCAAAAGGCGAAGAATTGTCTGGAGATACCTCTACTCTTGAAGATTCAAGTATTTTAACTAAGATAATTGCTGAGGCAAAACTTAAACCCTAAAGGCTCTTCTCCGCCATTATGACAAAAAAGGGATATTAAAGCACCATTTAACC
>CAZRMK010000075.1:0-1013 GCA_964601165.1 uncultured Piscirickettsiaceae bacterium
CAATCATGCAATGAGTTTTAAGATTATCCGCCCGCAAACCCATGCCTTCAGAGCCGTAGAACACCATTGGTCGCAAATAAGCCGACTCTAAATTGTTCTCACGCACCACCGAAAGCTGAGCCTTGTTCAATTCATCATGGCTCCACGGCATATCCATTTGCAAGATTTTCGCCGAATTAAACAGGCGATCAGTATGGTCTTGAAGACGAAAAATACTGGTGCCTTGTTCTGCATCATAGGCACGAACCCCCTCAAACACGCCCATTCCATAATGCAGCGTATGCGTTAACACGTGCACTTTGGCTTCACGCCACGGCACTAACTCACCATCTAACCAGATCACTCCATCCCGATCGGACATTGACATCGTCCATTCCTCCTAAATAAAGCAGCACATTGATGCTGCCTGTTAAACATTTCCCAGACGTATTCCTCGCCACAAAGGCCACCGAGAATCACCCTGAAAATAGAATTATTTTTCCCTCTGATACGAACGTATCAGGCTAGGCAAATGAACAACTCATCGCCTACCACAAAAAAGCGGTATTTCAACATAAATTGACGGGCAACGAAACCGTTTAACAACGCTTTTCGCCTAAATCACTCTGACCAAAACCCGCTGTAAGCCAGCTCGAACCAGCCATCTTCCAGAGCAAACCTCCAACCGTATTAAACCGCCTGGAAAGCATCCTTATCAAACGCATGCTCCGAAGCTTCCTCCAAAGAGATCACCTTCGTCTCTACCAGTTTCTGCAAGACGGCATCCATGGTCTGCATGCCTGCCAGTCCCCCGCTTTGCATCGCAGACTCAAGCTGGTCTGTCTTGCCTTCGCGAATCAGGTTCGCAACGCTTGGCGTATTTATCAATACCTCAACCGCGGCTACCTGCCCTTCTTTCCCCTCTTTTTTCACCAACTGCTGAGTGATAACGGCTTTGAGGGAGGTAGACAGCATTGAACGAACTTGTCCTTGTTTCTGCGCTGGAAAAACATTGATCATTCTATCAACGGTGG
>CAZRMK010000075.1:1049-7461 GCA_964601165.1 uncultured Piscirickettsiaceae bacterium
AGCGGTTACCGCAAGGCTGATGGTTTCCAAATCTCGCATTTCACCCACCATCACCACATCAGGGTCTTCACGCAAGGCTGAACGCAACGCTGCGGCAAAACTAGGCGTATGATGACCAACTTCTCTTTGACTAATCAAACACTTATCACGAACGTGTACAAACTCCACAGGGTCTTCAATACAAATTATATGGCCTCGCCTAGTACGATTAATTTCATCAACCATGGCGGCCAAGGTGGTGGTTTTTCCTGAGCCCGTTTTCCCTGTCACCAGCACCAATCCTTGCCTCAAGCGGCAAAGAGAACGCAGTGTCTCCGTCAAACCTAAATCATCGAGAGAAATAGCCTGCACGGGAATCGCCCTTAAAACAGCCCCCGTGCCATTTAAGTGGCGAAAAACGTTAACCCTGAAACGCGACAACCCTTCAACCGTATAAGAAAAGTCAGCCTCATCCTTTTCCTCCAAGTCACGCCGAGAGCGTTCCGACATGATCTCATTGAGATATAAAGTAAGCTCTTCTTCTTCGATCACCTCTCTCTGCATAGGTAACAACTCACCATAAACTCGTGACCGTGGGGGCTCACCAGACAAGAGGTGCAAGTCCGAACCATGACTTTCGACCATTTCTCGTAACAGACGGGGAATCAGCTTCACTCACCAAACCCCTTCATCATCGGCAGCAAACTAGAATCTGTGACATAAGCTTCGAATGGCCTCTTATCCAACGCAAACTGGTAGGCATCGTCTGGATCGACTTCCCGTCGCTCCACAGCTTCCAGCAATGACTGATCCATCAACACCATCCCCTGAGATCTACCGGTTTGGATCTGAGCACGGATAAGGTGAACCCGGTCATCCATGATCATTTTGGAAATAGCACGAGTCCTCACCATCGTTTCAAATACCGCTTGGCGTTGATGCCCATCTGCCGTTTTCACCAAAAGCTGAGTAATGACACCTAAAAGGTTTTGACCCAAGAAAGTTTTTCCTTGCTCTCTCTGTTCTGCAGGCAGTGCATCAAGAACCCTATCGATGGTTTTTACAGCAGAGGTGGTATGCAAGGTTCCTAGCACCAAATGCCCTGTTTCAGCCGCCATCATAGCCATCTCGATGGACTCTCTATCTCGTAACTCCCCCACTAAAATAACATCAGGGTCTTCACGCAGAGCTGACCGTAAACCTCTGGCAAAGCTCTTCACATGCGTACCCACTTCGCGCTGAATTACTTGCGACTTTTGACTCCGATGAACAAACTCGATGGGGTCTTCGAGGCTTATAATGTTAGAGGCACGAGACTTATTCAGGTAATCAATAATGGCGGCGAGGGTGGTTGATTTCCCCGTTCCTGTAGACCCTGTCACAAGAATCAGGCCTTGCTGATTCTCAACCAATTGCTTCACTATCGCGGGTAAGCCTAGGGACTCCATTTCAGGAATACTGGCCGGAATATACCGAAAAGTGGCACCTGGCCCAGAGGTCTTATGAAAATAGTTGGCGCGAAAACGACCTACTTCACACGCAGAATAAGCGAAGTCAAGGTCATGCCCTGAGGAAAATCTCTTCTTTTGTGCGGAGGTTAAAATCTCGGTTAAATAACTATTTAACTCATTATGACTGAGTTCTCGAAAGCGGATAGGCAATAGCTCCCCATTCATTCTTAATAATGGGGGTAGCCCAACGGCCAAATGAATATCTGAGCAGCCTTGCTCGTGGGCAAGCTTTAAAAAAGCGTCCAAACGTGGCATACGGACTCTCTTTTAAGTTCGGTAGGAACGGAGGGTTTCTTCAACGTCGTGCATAGACTGATAACGCTTACGCGGATGAACCGCCATCATTCTAGAGACGATATTACTAAGAGGAAGGGGAACGTTTTGGTTCACCTTATGAACTGGCTCAATATTTCCGTGGACGTGTTGGTACAGAACGGCCATGTTGTCATCCCCTGCAAATGCTGTTTTACCCACAAGCATCTCATAAAAGATCACGCCAAGGCTATAAATGTCGGTACGACCGTCCAGCTTCTTGCCTAACACTTGCTCAGGAGCCATATAACGCGGGGTGCCAATTAAAATCCCTGTTTTAGTGAGTTTAGTGTCGCTCGTCGCAATGGCAGCTGAAATACCGAAATCAACAATTTTCACTTGGTTCTTTTTATTGATCAAAATATTCCCGGGTTTTAAGTCGCGGTGAACAACCCCCATGTCATTGGCAGCAGCAATGCCCGAAGCCACCGACACCGCAATATGGATCGCTCGATCAAAAGGTAAAGGTTTCTTTTGCTCTAGTTCACTGGACAAGGTCATGGAGGGGAAGTACTCCATAGAAATGGCCCTCATTTTATTCAAACGAACAAAATCATAGATCCGAATAACATGTTCGTGATTAATCTTCCGCGAATATTTAAGCTCCCTTATGAAGCGTTTAATCATCGCCGGATCGGAAGACATTTTATCGTGCAGCACTTTTAAAATCAGTTCTTCTGAAATTTCTAAATCCTTTACCAGCAACACGCTGCTAAAGGCACCACGTCCCACCCGCCGGATAAACTTATACCGCTCGCCAATCATATCCCCCGGCTTTAGCCGCGTCACATCCAGCTTCTTAAAATGGCGCGTCGTTTCCCGCCTGTCGTCGTCACCCCGTCGGTTTTGAACAACCGAGCTGTCCGCGACTTGCTTAGATGTTGTAGACCTAGAACTCACCAAACGTGCATTTATCCGCTTTAACGCCCTGAGTGCCGAGCCCCGTAAATCCTCATCACTACCATGCACCCGTCGCTTAATGGCTTTTACTACTCGTTCGGCCTGAGCCGTATCGACCAACTCAGCCAAGGTTTGTAACGATTCCACCACGGTGGCGTTATCTTTACTGCCGAGCATCGACAAAACATCCCGCACTTCGTGTTCTGAACCCAGCGTTATCAAAGCCCGTAACACCACCGGCGCCGCCTGAACGTCGTCATACATTAGCTTAATTAATACGGGTACAGCGGCTTTATTGCCAATTTTAGCCAAGGCATCAATAGCCCGCTCACGTACCCACCAGTCAGAATCCCCCAAAGCTTCTAACAGGTGATCCAGAGCCACTTCGTCTCGGGTAGAGTTAAGAATTTCCACCGCCGATCGACGAATATATTCATCATCGCTACGCAACAAACGAACCACCGCCTCTACCACTCGGCGGCCACCTATTCTTGCCAACGCGTCCGCCGCGCGCGCACGCACCCACCAGTCTTCATCCTTCAGAGCCACCAACAAATTTTCAACCGCCGATGGAAACTCCAAGCCATTAAGAACCTCCACCCCCGCACGGCGCACGTGTTCAGATTTGTCTTTGAGCAAAGCCACCAAATGACTAACCGTTGCAGGGTCATTACGTTTAATAACAACGTCAATGGCTCGAGCTTGAATCCCAAGGTTTGGATCTTTTAGCAGCTCGCATAAGACGCCAATATCCACAGGGGTATCCATCTCTGCCAACGCATCCAGCGCTGCTGCTCGCACTTGTTTGTGCTGATCCCCTAATCGCTCCATTAAGGTTGATCTCGTTACTGCCGTGTCGTATTGACTGAGTAACCTCACCACCCCCAAACGAATACCCGGATCTTTAGCATTTGCCCTATTTACCAACTCAGGAACCAAGGCATAGTCCTTCAACTTCATTAATATTCTAAACAGCGCACTGCGCTCGGCCGGGGGTAAAACATAAGCTTTACCAAGCAACGCAACGCTGTCCATGTCGGAAACTCGCTGTTGGATAATTTTTAACAGCGCCGGCTTTGAAATATCAGGATTATCAATAAGTTTGAGCAATGACCCTGGCTTGTATAATTTAGAGGCACAAAGAATTCGCACCATCGCTTTCAAAACACGCGGATGAGCGTTAGATTTTAGACCATCAAAATAAAATGGGAGCGTATCGTCATCCAATAAAAAATCGAGAATCTCTTCAATTCGCTCTGCCTCCTCACCCATTGCCGAGGCTAAACGCCTCAAGAGCTTCGAGACAGAGGTTGAAGCAATTTTCCGCAGGCGTGACAGTGTCTGAGCCCCTTCTGGCCCTGACAAGTTACTGTAGCTCATGCATTTGGTTAGATTTCTATCTACCCGAATGTCATTAAAAAACCCCAACACCGCTTTCCTCCATCCTCAATAAATATGTTAAATAAATTACTTTCCGTTCTAGGGTAGCGCCGAACAAACATAGGGGAAGACTTATCCAGCCCTCTCCTTGCCTGCTCATAAGCCACATTACAAGCGTTCCAACAAAGGTTATCGGCAACAACCCCCACAAACCAAAGCTAGTTCAACGATCAAAAACATACACTTCATCTGTCAGATACATCAATCTTGAGATCGAGGAAAGCAAATAGCACCCTTCAACCTGCACAAAACGCCCTTTTAAGTGAGCACTAAAGAATATCAGTGAATAGCATGATTCGTAGAATGATCCTTGGGAAACGGAACATACGGAGCCTTTAAGCTAGAAAGTTGCTTGGGCTTACCGATAGCATACCCCTGAGCAAAATCTACACCCAATGATGCCAATTCGACCATAATGGCCTTATCGGTAACAAACTCTGCGATGGTTTTTAGCCTTAAGGTATGCCCAATATCATTGATCGCCGCCACCATTGCCCGATCCACTTTATCGGTCAAAATATCCTTGACGAAGTTTCCATCAATTTTCAAATAGTCCACAGGCAGTGCTTTTAAGTAGGCAAATGAACTCAACCCGCTACCAAAATCATCCAGTGCAAAACGGCAGCCCTGCCTCTTCAGCTCATCCATAAACTCTACGGCAACATCCAGATTCGCGATGGCGGCTGTTTCCGTTATTTCAAAACAAACCGAGGTCGCTGGCACGTTAAACTCACTAAATAATTGAATCACATAGGCAACAAAGTCAGTATCATTAAGCGTTAGCCCAGAGAGATTAATCGACATCATCATGTCTTGGCCAAAAGAACCCGCATGAAACCATTCAAAACAATGACGCACTACCCATCGATCCAAATCGGGCATCAAGTTATAGCGCTCTGCCGATGACAAAAACACTTCTGGCTTAACGTGGTCACCATTAGGGTCTTGAATCCTTAACAACACCTCGATGTGTTTTTTGCGACTGCCTTTATCCTCTTTCACAGGGACAATATCCTGGTAGTAAAGGTGCAATAGGCCATTTTCAATAGATTGTGCAATACGTGTTGCCCAATCCATTTCTACTTCTCGCTGATGCAAGTCCTTATCCGTGCCTTGATACACGCGCACTTTATTACGCCCCATGTCCTTGGCCGAATAGCAGGCCACATCCGCCGCACTCATGACTTCGTTGATACTTTTACTTTGAGCATCAATGGACACCAAACCAATACTCGCGCCGATCTCGAAACAACGCCCATCCCACACAAACTGATAACCCTTCACTGCTGCACGAATGATCTGCGCCAGCTCCAAACCTTTTTCCAGCCCACAGCTTTCCAACAATACCCCGAACTCATCGCCACCAAGGCGCGCAAACGTATCATCAGGACGAATAAATTTAAGCAAACTGTGCGTCAATTGAATCAACAATTCATCCCCTGCTCCATGCCCACAGGTATCGTTCACCAGCTTAAATTGATCCAAATCGATATACAGTAATACATGCTCGCGGCTTTCTTCTTGTGCAGAACGAATAGCCACCTTCAAACGCTTTTCAAACTCTCGTCGATTCATCAGCCCCGTCAACGCATCGTGACATGCCTGATGCTCTAGTTCTCGTTGCAAATCGACCTTGTCCGTCACATCAAGGAAGACCAACACATAACCAATTACTTCATCAGCATGATTGCGGATGGGTGCAGCGTTATAAGTA
Organism: uncultured Piscirickettsiaceae bacterium; assembly: GCA_964601165.1. Lineage (GTDB taxonomy): Bacteria > Pseudomonadota > Gammaproteobacteria > Thiomicrospirales > Thiomicrospiraceae > Thiosulfativibrio. Next base: position 6,906 of record CAZRMK010000075.1, read on the forward strand.
ATCAGTGAGCGAAAACCTTGACGCGAATGCAGTTCAGCTTCTTTTTGACGGCCATCACCAAGATCCGAACTGCCAAGAAAGGTGTCGATAGGGTCATCCAGCCACGCATGACCTACGCCTTGGCGCACTCGAAATACATCAGACAGTTTGCTATACCTTGCGAGAGAAAATGTCCACCCTGTCAACTGCTCCGCCACCGAGTTCATAAAATCGATGCGGCCGTAAGTATTGGTGGTAATAACGGCATCACCAATAGACTCCAACGTGACTTGAGCCCTCTCTTTCTCCTTGGCTAACGCTTCGTTCGCCTCATACAAGCGGGCAATATCCAGCAAATACCCGTCCAAGTGGGTCAATTTCCCCGCATCATCATAAACAGGAATAGTGTAGTCATAGACCCAGCAATAACTACCATCCTTACGTTTTAGGCGATATTCCAACTTCACGCCCTGCATCCCACCGGGGCCAGTTCGGTGATCTTCGCTCATCACGTAAGCCAAGTCTTCTGAGTGAATAAGGTCGGCAAAACCAACCCCACGAGCCTGTAGCTCATGAG
>CAZRMK010000075.1:7484-9904 GCA_964601165.1 uncultured Piscirickettsiaceae bacterium
GTAACCAAATTGTTTGATATTCTTCGAGACCCGCTCAATAGGCCAATGACGTTGAGCCCCACAGCGGTACATTACCACTGGCCCGTCGACAAACAGCTGCCTATCACGCTGCAATTCTTCTTCGGAATGCCGATGACTCAGCACCCTCTCTTGAAGATTAGAATTCGCCAACGCCATCTCATCCATCAAGTTTTCATTGGCCGCTAATTGAGTGGCCGACTGAGTAATGACACGCCAGTTAATGGCCAACAAAAATAGCTGCATGCCCAAATACGAAAGTGCCAGCGCTCCCGCCCACTGATAAAGCATGCCTTCTTGCGCAAACCCCCAAACCGCTAACGGGATAAGCACCGGGAAAATAAATGCCATGTGCAGAGAAGGCTGAGTAGCATATTTAAACAACGAAGTCAGCGTTAACGCCAACAACAACACAATGACGGTTGCGTGGTAGAACACCTCCTGCCCCGGGGTCAGAAACAACAGCAAACTTCCCCACACACAACCGGCGAAAAAGGTCGAATAATTAAAAATCCGAAGGTCTTCACTGCTGGGCCCTTGACCCTGTTCCATGGCGGCTCGAACCCGCCCCACAAACTTCAATCGGTAGACGGTTACCCCCGTCAATACCGCAAGCCAAATACCTAGCTGAAATTTTGGTACCACGTTTCCCAGTATCGGAAACAAAGCAATACCCACCACCAAGCCCAGTAACAACATCGGCGTTACAGAATTAAAAAGGTCGCGAACCATCTCCTGTGAAGTATTGTGCTTCAGTGCGATGCTCTCCTTAGCGTTTATCGGTGATTTTGAAACGTCTATTCTAGCGCCCTCGGCGATGACATCAAAACCAGATATTCATCCCGCTCCTAACTTTGTGATGAAAGTAACCCGAAAATCATACAAATATCACAAAAAAAGCCGCATTCCCAAAAAGGGAACACAGCCTTCTATTAAATCCTGCCAAACAACCGTTCGACAAAATTCAGATCATAGGCGTTTGACCTTACATCATACCACCCATACCACCCATACCACCCATATCACCACCGCCAGCAGCCGCTGCATCAGAAGACGCAGGCATATCGGCAATCATCGCCTCTGTGGTAATAATCAAAGCCGCCACAGACGCTGCATTTTGCAACGCCGAACGTGTGACTTTAGTCGGGTCAAGAATACCCATCGCGATCATGTCACCATACTCGCTGGTGGCAGCATTATAGCCAGTATTACCCGTAGCCTGAGCTACTTCGTTCAATACCACTGAACCTTCTTCACCGGCATTTGCCACGATTTGACGCAAAGGCTCTTCCATCGCACGACGTGCAATGGCGATACCGATATCCTGATCATGGTTATCACCTTTGAGATCAGCAATCGACATCAAAGCGCGAACCAAAGCCGTACCACCGCCAGGAACCACGCCTTCTTCTACTGCTGCACGCGTAGCATGCAAAGCATCTTCAACACGGGCCTTCTTTTCTTTCATTTCAAACTCAGTGGCCGCGCCCACTTTAATCACTGCAACACCACCGGCAAGCTTAGCCACGCGCTCTTGAAGTTTTTCACGATCATAGTCAGAAGACGTTTCTGCCAGTTGAGCACGAATCTGGTCAACACGGGCTTTAATGTCAGCCTTAACGCCAGCACCGTCAACAAGAACCGTATTGTCTTTGCCAACCACAATTTTCTTCGCCGTACCCAAGTCTTCAACCGTGGCCTTCTCAAGAGACAAACCCACTTCCTCAGAAATAACCTGGCCACCGGTCAAAATAGCGATATCTTGAAGCATCGCCTTACGACGATCACCAAAGCCTGGCGCTTTAACAGCCGCAACCTTAACGATGCCACGAATGCTGTTAACAACCAGAGTCGCCAACGCTTCGCCGTCGATGTCCTCAGCAACAATCAACAAAGGCTTACCGGTTTTCGCGGCTCCTTCCAACACTGGCAGCAAATCACGGATGTTAGAGATTTTCTTGTCATGAAGAAGAATCAAAGCATCGTCTAGCTCAGCAACCATTTTTTCTTGGTTATTGACGAAATAAGGAGAAAGGTAACCACGATCGAACTGCATGCCTTCAACAACGTCCAGCTCATTTTCTAAACCTGAACCTTCCTCAACGGTAATAACGCCTTCCTTGCCAACTTTGTCCATCGCTTCTGCAATAGTGCCGCCGATAGACACATCAGAGTTAGCCGAGATAGTACCTACCTGCGCAATAGACTCTTGATCTTCACACGGCGTGGAAATCTCCCGCAAGTGAGCAACAGAAGCAGTCACTGCCTTATCGATACCGCGCTTGAGATCCATTGGGTTCATGCCAGCAGAAACGGATTTCATGCCTTCACGAACAATAGCTTGCGCCAAAACCGTAGCCGTCGTCGTGCCGTCGCCTGCGACGTCAGAAGTCTGCGAAGAA
>CAZRMK010000076.1:0-9667 GCA_964601165.1 uncultured Piscirickettsiaceae bacterium
TGTAATTATGCAAAACATAAGCTAACCAGTGCTGGTATTGAGGCAGGTAATGTTGTCATTGGTATGATTCGAAAAAGAGCTCGTGGTATTTTGGATACGGACTATTTTAAACTGAAGATAAGACAAACCGCCGTGCCTGATGATTGCTCTGAGACCTTTGCATAAATGGGGTGCGAATAAAAATGAGATATATTTTACTAGGTTTTGCTCAAAAAATAAGCTTAATAGCTAGCTATTGGGCGTTTTTTTGGGCAAAAGATTGTGAAATATAGCCATTTTAATTTGTGCATCCATTTATGCAAAGGTCTCGCTCTATGTTTTACGGGGGAATTGAGGGGAAAGTGTCATAATGGCGGAGAAGATCCCAAAAAAATGCTTTTTATCCTTTAGAAACAAGTAAAATACTACCATGATTAAAAACTCCCCCATTCTAATCCAAGTAGAGAATGTTTATCACTCTTATTCGAACAAAAGTGCCCTTGAAAACATTTCCTTTAAAATTCATAAAAATGAGATCATTACCCTGATTGGTCCTAACGGAGCGGGTAAATCTACTTTACTTAATATTCTATTGAAATTAATTAAACCTACAAGCGGTACCATTCAACAACAAAAAAATCTTAAAATTGGATTTATGCCGCAAAAAATTCAAATTGACCCTACCTTGCCGATTACGGTATTACGCTTTTTACAATTAGGAACACCGCGAAGTAACTTTAAAATAAAAGATATTTTAAAAGATATTTCTGCTGATTTAAAAATCCAAAAACTTTTAGAGCAGCCTATTCAAAACGTGTCTGGTGGAGAAATGCAACGTATTTTGTTAGCTAGAGCGTTAATGAACCAGCCAGAACTGCTTGTTTTAGATGAACCTGTTCAGGGAATAGATATAAAAGGGCAAACTGAACTCTATCATTACATCAATAAAATACGCAACCGCTATAACTGTGGCATTATCATGGTTAGTCATGACTTGAATATTGTAATGAAAAATACCGACCGAGTATTATGTTTAAATAAACATCTTTGTTGCTCAGGCACTCCCCAAGTCGTAAATAATCACCCCGCTTTTTTAAAAATTTTTGGCAGCCAAACTCCAGAAATCGCTATTTATGAACATAATCACAATGAAAATACTTGCCAGCACTCTCATGGAAAAACATAAATGCTACTTGAGTTAATTACTGATCCTCCTGCATTTTTAATTTTAGCCATATTAGGAGGAATAGGAGTCGCCCTAATTTCTGCCCCGTTAGGTGTATTTATGGTTTGGCAAAAACAATCTTACTTTGGTGCTACTTTGGCACATTCTGCCCTGTTAGGAATTAGTTTAGGATTGTTTCTGGAGTTAAATTTAACTTTTAGTGTCATCATTACCTCGGTAACGATTGCTCTAATCATTTATTTTATTCAAGATAAAATCAACCTTTCCGCCGACACCCTTTTAGGATTATTAGCCCATTCAGCTCTTGCACTAGGATTGGTTATTTTAAGCCTGCAGACAAATGTACAAATTGATTTTATGGGATATTTATTTGGTGATATTTTAAGCATTAATGAAACAGATTTAATGCTAATAGCTGCCTTAGGAGTGTTAGTTGCTGTTTTTTTCAAACTCCACTGGCAAGATCTATTAAACATAACCATTAACCCAGAACTAGCAAGCGTTGAAGGGGTTAAAACCAAACGAGTGCAATTAACTTACGTATTATTACTAGCTTTAATGATAGCTCTAGCGATGAAAATTGTTGGGGTTCTTTTAGTTACTTCTTTACTTATTATTCCTGCAGCCGCTGCAAGACGCCTATCTCGAACACCTGAGCAAATGTTAGGCTTTACTTTATTGCTTGGTGTAGCGTCTGTGTTATTAGGCATTTTAGCTTCAATCTTATGGGACATACCCACAGGTCCTAGCATCGTCGTTGCTGCCAGCTTATTCTTTATACTATTAAGGAAACGCTCTATTTAATTTACCAAAATCTAAACATAAAAACCATCTGCTATGTAATTTTAGAAGATTCTATCTGTAGCATGTTCTGTGTTACATTAGTGTCAATTTTAAAGTCAGAAACCAATTGCAACAGTTCTTCTGACTGCTCTTTTAAACCTTTTGCTCCTGTCGCGGTATCTTTAACTAGCACCGCACTTTGCTGAGTTGCTTTATCCATTTCAGAAACAGACTGGCTGACCAAATCAATTCTTTCTGACTGCTCTCTACTGGCCACCGTAATATCTTTAACTAAAGTTGCCATTCCATCCATAGAATGATTAATTTCTAAAAGTGCATTACTGGTTTGTTTAACATAATGGCCACTTTCATTACTAATACGCACCGAGTTTTCAATCAACAGTTTTATTTCTGAAGCCGCATCAGCTGATTTACCTGCCAAATTACGAACTTCACCTGCAACCACTGCAAATCCACGTCCATGTTCACCTGCTCTTGCTGCTTCAACAGCGGCATTCAGAGCCAATAGATTTGTTTGGAATGCAATGGCGTCAATAATCGAAATAATATCATTAATTTTTTGGCTAGCTTCCGACATATCATCCATGGAGGCCATTGCCTTTTCCATAATACTAACACCTTCACTCAATTTAACTTGGGATTCTTCTGTCATTTTTCGTGTATGTAAAGCGCTTTCAGCATTGTTGCGTACAGTTAAAGTCATGCCTTCCATCTGTTCAGCTGTTTCCTCTAAAGATAAGGACTGCTTTTGGATGCGACTAGCAACTTCCTGACTACTTTGTGCAATCGCATCAGACTCTTTAGTAACCACCTGAGTTGCAGTCCCTACTTTAGCGATCATCATTGACATATGTTGAACAGAAGAGTTTAAACTATCTTTTAGAATGGCCATTTTACCATAATAAACGCCTTTTACTAACTGAGTAAGATCTCCATCACTAATTCTAGTTTGAACCTGTGCCACCTCTTCAACAAACTGCTCAAGACTATCCAAGGTACGGTTTATAGAATCTTTTAAACTAATAAACTCTCCATGAGCAACTCCTTCGATGCGATTTGAAAAGTCTCCTTTAGCCAAAGCACGAAGGGAATAATCAATATTTTGTACTGTTTGATGAATTCTTAAGGTAGCAATTTCTAAAGCATTCATTACATCAAAAAATTGCCCCTTTAACTCAACACCTTCTACAGAAGGAACTTCCAAATTTCCTTGTCGGAGATTTCCTGCCGTTTCTTCTAGCAATTTCATCACCGACTGTACTTGATCCATAGATTTATTTACGCTATTTTTTAAAACTAAAAAATCTCCCTTCGAGTCAAGAGTAATTCTATTGTCAAATTGACCCTCAGACATATCTAATACAACACTAGTGACAGATGTAATCGTCTCACCAATACGTGCATTTAAAACATTCATCGCACGCGATACATCGCCTAGCTCATCTTTAGAGTAAATTTCTATTTGATGATTTAACTCTCCTGTTACCATAATTTTTTGCATAGTTGCATGCATCGCTTCAATTGGTTTTAAAAAGCTTCTGGCAACCAACCAACCGACAATAGAAAAAAGTAGAACGCTAACTAGTAAAACAGACCAAATAAGTAGCTCTCCCTGCTTTTGTATCGCAAACAATTCCGCAACTTTATCAGCACTATCTTCTTCTACAGATAATTTTAAATTGCCAACTAAATCTGAAAAACTTTGATATTTTGGCTGAAAATCTTCTATTAAAATCTCAACTGCTTCTTCAGCAAATCCATCTTTAATTGCCATTGTAAAATCAATAAATGACAAATTTGCACTTACCATATTGCCACGTATATCTTCAATAATTAGCGCTTGCTTCTCATTAAACGGAACTTTGTTCAGTGACTTAAAAAGACTTGAAATCTCTTCGGCAGTTTCTCCTAAACGAGCTTTTGACAGAGATACTTGCTCTGAACCCTCCTCAAAAATAACTAGGTCTCGCGTTAAAATAGCCCTCTCATCAGATAAGTTTTTTAAATCACTTAAAAGCTGTATTTTTACACTGTTTACCGAAATAATTTCTGCAATAGTATTATTAGTTCTATCAATAATCTCTTGGGCAATTAAATTAGAAGCCACTAGGAAAAAAATAGCACCCAGTACACCAAAAAACATTCTTGTTTTAATTTTCATTTTAAAATCCTTTTTTGATGACTACCAGAGTTTTGCATAGAGAAATATTTAAGAAAACAACTAACTTGTCTGCTGGTGACGTACTAAAGTAATAAATTCAAAAGCAAAATTATGTTTTTCATCTTGCGAATGATTTTTACGGTTAACTAGCTCCCATTCTTCTGGTAACCATTCAGGGAATTGAGTATCGCCGACTATTTCTGCATCAATCAAAGTAATATATAACTTATCTGCTAAAGGTAGCATTTGACTATAAAGTTGCCCACCTCCAACAATAACCACCTCTTCTTCTAACTGACAAGTCTTTAGGGATTCCTCAATGGAAGAAAAAACCTCCGCATCCTTAGCAACAAAATTAGCATTACGAGTAATCACTAAATTACGACGCTTTGGTAACGATTTTGAGCCAATCGACTCAAAAGTTTTTCGCCCCATAATAATCGTTTTCCCCAGTGTAGTAGCTTTAAAAAATTTAAGATCATCTGGCAAGTGCCAAGGCATTTTATTATCAGAACCGATAATACGATTCTTATCCATCGCTGCAATCATAGATAAAATCATACTGAAACCTGAGCTTTGATATGCGGATGAGATTCATAACCAACAATTTCAAAATCTTCAAACTGATATTCAAAAATAGAATTTGGTTTACGTTTAAGTACCAATTTAGGTAAAGGCTTAGGATTTCGGGTTAACTGTAACTTTGCCTGATCTAGGGTATTGTTATACAAATGCACATCTCCACCAGTCCAGATAAATTCACCTACATCTAAATCAGTTTGCTGAGCAATCATATGAGTTAATAAAGCATAACTAGCAATATTAAAAGGCACTCCCAAAAAAGTATCTGCTGAGCGCTGATAAAGCTGACAAGAAAGCTTACCCTCTACCACATAAAACTGAAAAAAAGCATGACAAGTAGCTAGAGCCATTCTGCCTTGTTTTACATTTTCTTGAGGAGATATAGATTCATCAGGTAAATCTGCCGGGTTCCAAGCAGACACTAGCATTCTACGGCTGTCAGGGTTGTTTTTAAGGGTTTGAATGACTTCAGAAATTTGATTAATCACCTCTCCATTAGGCTTTTCCCAAGCCACCCATTGCTTACCATAAATAGGCCCTAAATCTCCCTGCTTATCCGCCCAAGCGTCCCAAATTTTTACACCATTTTCTTTTAAATAGGCGTTATTGGTATCGCCTTTCAAAAACCATAAAAGTTCATGGATAATAGATTTAATATGAAGTTTTTTAGTCGTCACCAACGGAAAGCCACCTTGCAAGTTAAATCGCATTTGATAACCAAATACTGATAAGGTTCCCGTACCAGTTCTGTCACTTTTTAAATGACCTTTTTCTAAAATATGAGCTAATAAATCGTGGTATTGTTGCATTTTCTTTCTCTTTTCAACCTTAAAAACAACTAGGCCTAGTAATTTTTAAGACTTAAATCTCTCCAGACGAGTATAAAACATTAAGCCTAAACCAATCAATATCATTGGCAGAGATAATAAATGCCCCATCGTGACCCAATTAAATAACAAATAACCTAACTGCTCATCTGGCTGGCGATAAAGTTCAACAAAAGACCTAAACAGACCATACATTACCAAAAACAGCCCAGCAACAGCTCCTAAGGGTTTGGGCTTGCGACTATAGATGGCTAAAATAATAAACAATACCAGCCCTTCTAAAAAGGCTTGCAACAACTGCGTTGGATATTTTGCTACGATTTGCCCTAGCTGAGCATCATAAACTTTCATTCCTAGAGGAGAGTCTGTTACCCTCCCCCAAAGCTCACTATTAATAAAGTTACCAATACGACCAAAAAACAAACCAACAGGAGCCAAAGGAACCACAAAGTCTGCTACCTCTAGTATCGACATTTGTACTTTTCTAGAATACAAAAACATGCCAACAGTAACCCCTAACACTCCACCGTGAAGAGACATTCCTCCCTGCCAAACCTTAAGAAAATCCATGGGATTTTCAATATAGTGAGCGAGATTATAAAATAAAACATAGCCTATTCTTGCTCCTAAAATAACTCCCAAGGCGCCATAAAATAAAAAATCACTAACCATCTCACTATTCCAACGGTCAGTTTTTTTGGCTTGCCAACTACCATAAAAATAAAAAAAGGCAAAACCTGCTAAGTACATCAAGCCATACCAATGAATACTAAAAGCACCAATCGATAAGGCAACAGGATCAATTTCAGGATAAGTCCACATAATTACAATTCAGTTAATTTAGTTAAACAAAGATAATACTCTAATCTATCTACCAAATCACCCCTAATCCTCATATATAAATTAAGCCACTATAAAAACTAAGAGACCTTTGCATAATTAAAACACAATTTATGAAACGCATAAAACAGCACCCTTTCTACCCAAAAACTCGTCAAATAACTAGCTATTCTCCTCATTTTTGAGGTAAAAAGTGTACTATTTTCTGCATTTCCTAAACCGCACTTTAATTATGCAAAGGTCTCTAAATTTTAAATTTATGTACTAGATCCTCTAAATCATCCGCAATGGTTTGTAGTCGATAACTCGCTTTTTCAGTTTCTGTTGCTCCCTTAACGGCTTGTTCAGAAACCCTATGTATTTGATTTAAATTATCATTTACTTCTTTAGTTAAACTGGTTTGTGACTGGGCTGATAACAACATTTGCTCTGACATTTTATTCACATCATCGATTAATATCACAACGGGCATTAACATTTTTTGAGCAGCCATCACTGATTTATAACCCTCTTGAGTTGTCACCTGACCTGCCTCGACGACTTTCACCGTTTCCTTCGTTGCTCTTTGTATTTTAGAAATCACCTCTTCAATCTTAACTGTTGATTCCTGTGTACGTTGTGCCAACTTTCTAACCTCATCAGCTACCACAGCAAACCCTCTGCCATGCTCCCCCGCTCTAGCCGCTTCAATCGCCGCATTCAATGCAAGTAAATTAGTTTGATCAGAAATTTCACGAATAACATTCGTTACAGAGCTAATTGTTTTACTATCTTCACTTAATAGCATCACCGACTTAGCAATATCTTCCATTCCACTTGAAACCAGTCGAATATTGCATGCCGCCCCCTCTACCACTTCACCACCTTCCCTGACCCTGCTAGCTGCTTGATCAGTTGCCCCTGTCGTATTATGAGAATGATCTTCAATTTTCTTCGCTTGATTTGCCATATCAACCATAGAACCACTTAATTTTTCTGACGCTACAAGCTGTTTCTCTATACCTGACTTAGTACCTATTGTTACCTGCAATAAATCCTTAGAAGCTTCTTCTAAGGAATCAACCCGAAGAGAAACCTCCTTTAAAGTAGTTTGAATTTTCTCAACAAAATCATTAAAAGACTGCGAAAACTCAGTTAGCTCATCCTTCCCTACCAACTTCAAACGCTTAGTTAAATCTCCGTCTCCTTGTGCAATATTCTTCATAGCTTTGGCTAAATCTTGTACCGGCTCAACAACCGAACGCACCACCTTACGGGTAATACCCACTCCAATCAGTAAGCCTATAACAGATAAACTTAATAATAATATTAGATTACGAAAACTACTATCAACCACCCCAAGACTTACTTTCATCATTCCATCAACCGCTTCTGCTGAAATAACTTCTAAATGTTGTTTAATTTCATCAAACAAAGGAACAATTTCTTCATTCATCAATTTAACATCTACATTAGATTCAGCAAGCCCAGAACTTGCTCTCAATGTCATAAAATTTTCACGATAAACTTCATATAAATTTTGTATTTGAACAATATCCTCCTCTAGTAAAGAGTTTTCTAATTCTTTTCGAGATATTTCTAGCATAAAACTCTCAAATTCATTCAAATATAAACCAATCTCATTAGCGATACTTTCTGAACCAGTTACAAGATAGCTTTTTAACCCAAAATTCAATCTAAACCACTTTTCTTGTAAACTCAATAAAGACCGAACAACCTCTTTACTATCAGAGTTGATTCTTCCCATCTCTGCTCTTAATGATAAAGCAATTCTACTTTCAATTTTTTCTGCAACAGGCCATATATTATTCTTAACTAAATCAGGTTCAAAATACACCCTGTCGGCACTATCATGTAAAAAGGTTACTTTTTCCATTAACGGCAATAACTGGTTAAACAATCCAGATAAAGTATTTAAATTTTGTAAACCTAGTAAGTCATTCTCTAGAGCATTTGTTTGCAAAAATAACAGCGACTCCTTAGCTTTTAAGACTCCCTCTTCATAATTAGCTAAAAAATCTTTATCATCAGTTAAAAGATACAAACTTAAGGAAGTCATGGCGTCTTCTAACTTTAACTCCATCCGAGTGGCTTGAATAGCAACGGGCTGGTTAATTTCAACCATTCCTTGAATATTCACCCGCACCACTGCCAGATTAATGACGGCCTGAATCGTAATAATAACTAAAACCACCAAAATAACACCAAACCCAAAGCGAATTTTATTTTTCAAGGTCAATTTTTGTAAAAAGTCCTTCATAAGAACCCAACTTTTAAGATTAAATTTATCATAAAAGAGACTAAGCAAGTTAAGTGCCACTCACTTATACCCCTTTAGCATCCAACAATCATTTAAATATTATTTTTTAAAATCAGAACCAAAAAAAACCGCATAAGCGGGTTCAATATAGGTATTTGGTGCCTCATCCCTACCCCAAACAACCCTATAAACAAAGGATTACAGGGACTACCCCTTAAATTTACCGCCAAATTTACCGCCAATAAGTCGGGGCTTGGAATTTGTCAATAAACTGTCATTTAAGATTTATTGGGTTCTTTTTTAATAAAAAAACCTTTTAATTTACTCTTTTTCCAAAAAAGAATATCCCCGCGTTTTATTTTACAGTCGTAATTTAGATTTAGAAACTAACTTAGCCCTAAAAAACAAGATTAGAGGGATGATATATGCCTAAAATAATCTTAGACTTTTAACTGCCCCCTTGTACTTAGATGCAGGTAGTGTTTTGTGTCTGAATTTCTTCAATTATTCCCATTTGTGTTTGCTACCCTTTAATTTTTTAATGGGGTTAGTGGGGTTTTCCTTTAAACATGCGGTTTTCAAGAGGTGGCACAAATGGGGTTGCAGTGGGGTCAAGTGGGGTTTTTATGGTATTTTGCTTAAAAAATAAGCAATTATTGCTGTTTTTAGAGATATTTGCTTTTTTTCTAAAAATTATCTTGATCATATAGAATGCAAAAATAATTAGAAAATAGTGCTAGATTTAGACTGAAAAAGTAACTTGAGACCTTTGCATAATTAAAGTGCGGTTTAGGGAATGCATAAAATAGTGCATTTTTTACCCAAAAAGGAGAAGAATAGCTAGCTATTTGACGAGTTTTTGGGTAGAAAAGGTGCTATTTTATGCGTTTCACAAACTGTACTTTAATTATGCAAAGGTCTCAACTTATATTTTACTGGTAAAAGGTCAAATAATAGAAAAAATAATGAAGTGATTTGGCTCTTCTCCGCCATTATGACACTTTCCCCTCAATTCCCCCGTAAAACAT
>CAZRMK010000077.1:0-8819 GCA_964601165.1 uncultured Piscirickettsiaceae bacterium
AACGGTCAATCCACCTTGGTTGTCAGCCATATCAGCGTTCAGAACAACGAGAAGAGCCAAGTTTTTTCATCCTTTAACATCTCAAGTACCAATTTTGTTTTAAATTCTGTGCTGTATGTTGTTCGTTTTTTACTCATGTTATTACCCCTTAGTTTTAAGTTTTACTAGTTTAATTTTAACTTTTTAGGAACTTAAATTTTAGTAAAACTGTTTGTTTTTCTTGGGGTAGTATAATACGCTACTGCTTTCATGCTGTGATTTCTAATAGAATTCTATTACCATCAGGGTAAGTTACGGTATAATTTTTTCTATAGAATGATTATCTCGTAAATTTTGAATGCGAGCTCTTCTTGTACTTTCAAATTGATAACTTAATGCAACAGCAATTTGATATTTTTCAAATTCACCAGATCGTTCCCAACCTATTCCAAATGTACTTGTTATGTTGTTAGTTAACTGATAGCCTGCTTGTAAAGAAAAATTTGTAGATATTGCTTGATTCTTAGAACTTGCAATATTCTGAGTTATCCCAGAAGGCATTACTATTATTGAACCATCTATTGAATAAGTTTGATATCCCAAAGATCCATAAAAACGATAGAAAAACTCATCATTAACGAACCCGCCCATATCTAACCATAGGGAAGCAAGGTGAAAGCTTTGCGGCGAAAAATACCCTCCATAACCATAAGAAAAAATATTACTGTTAAAATCATAACTGTCATGAACCAAGGTCAACCCTATATCAAGAAAAGAAAGTTCCTCAATAGCCGTGTGATAAATAGCTGAACCTGTAATTTTTGTTTGTTTATTGGTTATTAAATTTTTTCCAGTAATTTTAGGATAGTGAAAAACATCAACTAAATAACTAATTCTCTCGCCATCTTTTATATTAACTCCAATAGAAGCCCCTTGTTTAATGGCCTTCCCCCATTGGTATTGTTGGAAATTTATAGTTGCTATTTGACCAACATAAGATAAAAAAGAATCTTTTATTGGCTGTCGCTCAATAAAAGCATGAGCAGACCAATTATTCTCTCCAAATCTTACTTTAGCCTTGCCTATAAAGGATGGGTTGTTGCTTAATACGCTTGGAGAAAAACCTATTTCCGTCTGTATATGCTTTGTTTTTACCCCAAAAATTCCTTCTATTGCATCAAACGAGTGGGGATGCTTTACTGTTCCGTTCCCTAATATATTTGATAGGTTTTTACCAGAAAATCTAAGCAAATCAATCTCTGCATAGAAATGATGTGCTTCTCTACTCGATAAAAAGTCAAAATCTATCGGTATTGAATCTATTTGAAAATAGCTATTTACATCATTGGATTTTGTTGAAGTTTGAGACATTCCAGCTGAAAACAAAGAAACTGGTCTATCAAATTTAAAAGAATTATTTACCTTTCTTATCTTATCTTTATCTATAGTTGGCTGGCTCAACACAATGTTTTTAGCTAGCTGAAACTCATCCATTGCCATATATAAGCTCACTATCTTATCTATCATATAGTTGGTATTTTCTATTTGTGAAAGTGCCTCTTTTGCCCTTTCTATATCTCCTGATTTCTTACTAGCTAGAGCTAAGGCATAAAAATCATCATCATTAGGTTTATGTAAGTGCTTTACAACAGCAGAGAATAAGTGTTTTGCCATATGAAAGTTTTTATTATCATACGCACACCATCCTCCCAATCTAAGAAGATCTACTTGAGAAGTTTTTTCTATATGAGTTTCTGCTAGTAAATAACATTTTTCATATTTTCTCTCACTTCTGTAACTAAGCATTCGTTCCATGTAATTCAATTTTATTTTAGAGTTTATTTTTACTAAAACTTGACTGGCAATATCTTTATCTTTAATAAGTGACTGATAGAGTAACGCTTTTTGTGGCCTATTTATTTTTTGATACGCGTTAATTAATGTAACAAGGTAAGTATCTTTTTGATATTTTGTATAAAGTTTTTTAGCATATTCGATTACTTTTTCAGTATTTCCAATTTTCTTATAAGCATACATTTTTCCACTTAAACAAGACTTTTCTATTTTTATATCGCAAGCACTATAGAAATACTTTATCGCTTGAGAAGGATATTTTGTTAAATAGTTCCAACCAAGCTGGTTGTAAGCATACATTTTCCCACTCAAGCAAGACTCTTCTGTTTTTATACTACAGGCCTTATAGAAATGCTTTATTGCTTGAGAGGGGTCTTTTATTAAAAGTTCCCAACCAATATTCATTTCATGCTGGTGTACAATTTGATTAAAATGGTCAGCAACCTTTTTTGACTTATTCTTATATGGTAGGAGAAGGTTTTTTGCTTTTGCAAAATTATTATGCTTAGCCTCTAATCCAGACATTGCTATCAAATTACCAAAATAAAGGCTTTCCATTTCTGTTTTTAATTTTGGCAGGCTTTTTAAAATCTTATTTGAAGCTGCATATTTTTTTTGCTGATTTAATCTAACCGCTCGCGCTCTTAACTTAATAGCTTGAGCATTATTTATTTTACTTATTAATCTGTTTTTTTCTTTTTGAGTTATATTTTGTCTTTTAACAGTGTCTATAGCCTTTCTATACTGTCTCAACTCTACTAAGGTATCAATGTGGCTGGATAGGTAAGCCCTAAAGAGCTTAGAAATTTCTACATCATTACTGTATGTACTTAATACATCTAGAGCTTTCTTTTTGTGGCCAAGATTATAAAGCGATATAGCATACCCCGTTGCATACTCTAGCCTAGGACTGTTAATGTAATGTCGTTCAAAAATATCTAGAGCTTTACGAAACTCTCCTTTATTAAGGTGCTTATAACCAACATAAAATGGTATTTTTTGCGGTATTTCTTTTACTTTATTCGGTGAGTTAATAACTCTAAATGAAATATTGTGACTTCTAAATCGTCTTATTTCCTTTTCAAGACCACCAAGTGTTCGTACGTCATTGCATATTAAAGATGATGTTTTTTTATTTTCTATAACTCTACAATTAAAGCCTTTGTTATTTAATTGTATTTTTTTTATTTCTAGCTCTTTTATATCACCTTTAGCTATTTCAAATGCCAGAAAATTTTCATCACTAGCCTTTGCAACAGAGAAAAAACTTAGACTAAAAACGGCTAAATAAATAAAGAGCGAACGCATAATAATCCTCCTGTCGTTTTTGCATTAACTTTTGTTTTTTTTCTGCAAAGAAAGGTAAGTAGTATATTTTTGAATATATAGCTAAATGCCCAAAACCATAATTATATAAATCAATAGTGCCTTTATCTAAAGATACTACTCCTAAAGGTATTCCAGCAACTTCCATCATTTTTATATATCTTTTCCAGGGTAAAAGTAACTGATCTTGCTTTTCCTGTTTTATACCGCTGTCAAGTATATTCAACCCAATGCGTATGGCATCATAACCAAAAGTATTATTTACTGCTGGAGCAACAATTAAATCTTTATCTATAGATACCCAGTCTGATGGAAGGTCTAAAGACCCAAATTTTGTACGTTCAAGTAACCATATTCCATCATTATGAAGATCCATCCATTTTGAATGATCAACTGTTGCGAATTTTTTAAATATATCAAATCTATAATAAGATGGATTTACAACAATATATTCATCATGAACAAAACCCACACCACCAGGAAGAAAAAAGTTTTTGTTATAGAAGTTAAAAATGACATTTTCTCTCATTGCAATAATAAGATTTTTTGCTTCTTTCAACATAAGACTGTCATTTCTTCGTTCAGACATCAACAGCAATGCGTAAGCAATCCACATATCTCCATCAGAGGCATTGTTAAAATCTAATATACCCCATTTGCCGTCATATTTTTCACCCCACTTCCAAGGAACCAGTCCTTTTTCATTCAGCGGCATATTATTTTTATACCATTGATATACTTTGTCGAAAGTTTTATCATCGTTAAATTTGAATGCAAAGTATAAAGTGTAACCAATTGCTTCTGAGTGAGTTATTGACTGATTTGCTTTGTCAATAACCCGCCCATCATCTTGCACATATAGTTCTTTATATCTATCCCAACCAGCATATGAATTTGTTGACATTATAAAAACAACAATAACAACTGATACTAAAGCTCCCATATAGAACCTCGAAATAATTTGTGCTGTACTGGGTTTAGATAAAAATCTATTCAACATGTCTATGATTCTTTCTTTTAAACGCTACCAGATATTTTCTTAAAAGATAAGCAATAAGAAGTAGTAAAAATATCAGTAACATTATATAAAGAATAATATTTTTACTTAAAGTTAAAGTTATTGTGTCTATTATGCTTAGGTCAGAAAATATATATTTGTCTTTAATATTATATGATGCCATAGTCTGACTTTCAAAATTATGAATTGTTAAGTCGCCCTCTATTGCATGTCTATTCCTAGGTTTTAAGAGAGAATTCATACCTTGTTTTAACTGTTTAGGATCTACAGCCATAGTTAAAAGAATACTTTTATCCTTATTGAAAGGAGATTGTAGCATCTGCATGATTACGACATTAGATTTAGGAGTATCTCTAATGGTTCTTATAAGATGTTGATATTTTTGTCCACGCAAAGGGTTAAGAATGCTTAAATGTTCCGTAAAATTTCTAACCACAGAACGAGATATTTGCATGCCATCTTTTGTTAATTTAATTGGAGCATTCTCACTAAGATCTTTTATTATGCTATCTTCAAAAGAACCAAAGGCAATAATATGAGAATTTTTTGCTTCTTCATCTATTTCATCAACAAAGCTTAAGCGATAAGGAATGGAGTTTATATCTTGAGCTAGAAAAAACAGAAAATTCATTGCTGCTGCAATTGTGTAATCACTTTTATTTCCTAACAAAAACGTTGTCTGCTGTAGATCTGGAAAAATAGAATAAGGGTATGAAGCATTGAACACATGTTCCATATATGGCATTTCTATCCAGCGGTTAACATTTGGTAAGACAAAAGATGAATCGTCAAAAATGGTAGCTACTAAATTATCTCTATTATAAACAGTACAAAAATCATCCTTAAAAGGTATTAAAGAAAAATCAAAAGTTAATTGATTGTTGCCTGAGTCAATCATATAAGAAGGTATGGTAGCATGATAGTCTCTTTTAAAAAAACGGTTATTTTTCGTGCCAAGAAGATTGCTTTTTGAGTTCTCTACAATCCCTATTTGTTCAATAAAGTTATCATTAAATAATATATTTAACGTAGAATCATGACGAACAATACTAGGAAATGCATAGTGCAAATTTAATCTAATTTTATCATTCCTTGTAAAATTATTATCTGGATAGACTTTAAAGTTTAAAGATAATCTACCCCCTCCTCCTTTAAAACTTCTACTTTTATAACCCAGTTCATTAAAATAGATTGGAATACCAAGAGGTAAAAAGTTTTTAGCCGAATAGGCTTTAAAAGGCGGGGGGATTTCTGCTTTAGTTATATTAATACCAGACTGATCATGCATTGATAAATTAGAATAAGCAAGTCCTATAATAAGATTTCTAGCATGCTCTACATCTTCTGAAATGATAGCAATTATAGCGTTTTTGGGTTGCAGAGGATTTTGCAGTAAATTTACGTCATAAAAAAGCAAAGCATCCAAATCTGTACTAGTTAAATTACCAAAATGCTCTTTTATTAATCTAGTAACTTCTATTCTTGAACCGATTAAGACATTATGCATGCTGTTATCAATGTTTGGAGATACAAATATTTCTGCTCTACGGTGTTGTAAATGAGTAGCAGCGAGACCTGTAAATAAAGCATAGTTTTTTAACTGATTTACTTCTTTATTGATGGTAACGTAATTTAATGGGGTTACTTTATACTGTTTGGTATCAAAAACACTTTTTTTAAGTGAGGACATGCTCTGAGTAATAGGCTTGAGTTTAACTATAAACTCTACAAAACTATCCTTTAAATTAATCTCCGTCCATAACTTAGGAGAGCCAGGATCTTCGCAGTCTAAAGTATAGTGTTGCAACACCTTAATGGTTAATTTATTATGGTCTTTCAATAAAGATGGCTCTATCTCAAAACCAACACCTGTATTAATGTTTGCAAGCAGTCTAAATTGTTTTATTAAAGAGTCATTAAAAGAAATTATGCCTGCTGAATATCGTTTAAGTAATAATCCAGAAGAACTATACTTTAAATGCCCACTAACGGATAAAACCTCCCATTTTTCAGGATTTGGAAAATTTAAGGTATGGGAGACCTCTCCTCCTCTAAGATTAACAGAATAACTACTCGGATCAGTATAGTTAAAATATATGCGTATATTTTGTGTGCCATCTGCATTTATTGTTGTTTGAATTGTGGAATCTTTTAAAGACTCTTGTTTTTCCGAAGCGTTAGCACTAGGTAAATAAATAATTACCGATAACATCAATGCTAAATAAGGGGTGATATACTTCATAGACCTGCCTTTTGTTTATTTTTATTTTGAATAAAAAACTGTTTAAACATTTCTTTAAACATTACATTGGTTAAAGTTTGTTTTATTATGTAGATAAAGCTTCTTAAAGGGTTCATCACTGGCTTTTGATCTTCATACATCTGCCAATTAGTTGTGTTTCCATAAATTAATTGAATAAGTTTTGTTCTTGTATAGAAATCATTAGTGACATCTTTAAAGGTAAAAATTGCATCTCCTCCATCCCCAATAGTATGTAAAAACTTTGCCTGCAACTTCATCTCTTCACCCTTTACCCCTCGCATAACCAAATCTAAATAGCCAACACTATCTATAAGATCCTTAATAGAAGAGGCATTTTTAAATTTTATTTTGGCTCCACCTTCGCTTATATCACTAATAGAACCATAAATATCCTTATTATCCATAAATATTTTTACATCTTTATGCAAAGGAATCCTAATGCTCTGGCGTACTTCTTTTTTCTCACTTACAACACCCATTGCAGCGAGTATTAATATAAGATTTAAGAGGTTCCACGTGCCTGTAATGAGAATAACATCTATATATTCAGGAAAAAATATTAAGCGAAGAATGGAAGCAAAAACACCTAAGACAATCACGATAAAAACCACTACAAATACACCGCCTAATTCAGAAACATAATCTTCAGCTACTTCATGCCCTTTAGGAGTTACCTTAAAAGTGGGATTTCTAGGGTTAAATAATGTAGAAATGATAGCTGGCAGCGTAAAAAAGGAAAGAACCGTTTCATAAAGCTCACTAAAAAAAGGGTTACGCACTTTAGAATACAAAAAATATGACATGGAAATAGCCATGAACATATGGGGAACGACATAAGCCAAAACTTCTGTCCCCGTTGCATTATATATTTTAAGACCAAAAAATAAAAATAACAGCGGTGATATAAAGAAAACAACTCTAGAGTATGCAAAGAACCAAAAAAAGCACGCACTTATATAGCTCATTTTTTGATGCCATTTTAAACCTTTAGATAAGAAAGGGTTTTTAAGAATGAATATTTGCACCATCCCTTGTGTCCATCTTACTCTCTGCAGCACCAAAGCCGAAAAAGTTTCTGCCTGCAAACCTCTTACCATAGGCTCATCTACATAGGCACTTCGGTACCCTTTATTATGGAGACCTATTGCTGTTTCGGCATCTTCAGTAATAGTTTCTCCAGCAATACCGCCAATCTCGTCAATAAACTTTCGTCGTAAAACCGCTGCTGAACCACAAAAAAATGAACTTTGCCAAAAATCATGTCCTTTTTGAATATATTTATAAAACATATCATTTTCTGACTGCGATACTCCCGCCATCCTTAAGTTTCGCTCTACGGGGTCAGGGTTGTAGAATGAGTGGGGGGTTTGAACAAGAAACATTTTCTCATCTTTTAAAAACCAGCCTATTGTTTTTTGTAAAAATTGCGGTGCAGGAATGTGATCTGCATCAAGCATCAAGATTAACTCTCCAGTTACACTAGAAAGTGCTGTATTTATATTACCTGCTTTAGCGTTCTCATTTTTCTCTCTTGTTAAGTAGATAGCGCCAGCTTTTTCACAAAACTCTTGCAGGTATTTCTTTCTTTTTTGCGCCTCTTCGGCTTCTTGATTTTTTTTGCTATTACATTTTTGCGCTGTACCCCCATCATCAAGAAGATACACCGCAAATTTTATTTTCGGATAGTCTAAATCAACAGCTGCTAAAACCGTTTTTTCGATAATATCATAGGGTTCATTATATGTAGTAATCAATACATCTACGGTGGGGTAGTCTTTTTCTTCAAACTCTTTAAGGTCTATTGATTTTCTATTAAGGATAGATAAGGAGGTAAACAGACCGAGAACATATATTGAAATTGCAAACAATTCTGCTGAATATAAAAGCATCATGCCGATAGAATCAAAAATATTCTCAAAAACAAGGGTCTCAAATGTACGCCAATACAAATACCGAAATACGATAAAAAGAGCTACAAACTTTATAAATAAATCAAAAAAAGTCGACCTTTTTTTGATTTTAAACACTATAAGCATAAATATCATAGCACTATACCCTATAACCATTTGAGTAGTTATAGAATAGTTTGCACTAATTAAAAGGTACAGACCTAATAAACATAGAGCAGATACCAACCATAAAACAGGCCTAGAAATTGTATTTATGATGTTCAACTTACAGTAACCTTCTTTTGTAACTACTCAGCGTATTTTTAATTTAATTTGTAAGCCATTGAGTTTATGTGGGGTCAAGAATTTTAAAAACATGAGCTTTTAAAGCCAACAAAAGACTCTTCTCCGCCATTATGACACTTTCCTTTCAATTTCCCCGTAAAACATAGAGCAATCATCAGGTACAGCGGTTTGTCTTATCTTCAGT
>CAZRMK010000078.1:0-8781 GCA_964601165.1 uncultured Piscirickettsiaceae bacterium
ATTTATTGTTAAAGAACTCAGACAAACTAGACCAGAAACAAGAGCTAAATTTGCACAGCTTGCTGAAGGACAATGAAAACCTCAACACGGTTTATCTGCTCAAAGAACAGCTACAGAGCATTTGGAATCAACCAAGTTATGAAGAAATGCATGCAGCGTTGGAAACATGGTGTATAACGGCAGAGCAGACCAATATGACTTATTTAAAAAGTTTTGCAAAATCGTTACGAAATCATCAAGTGGGGATTTGTAATTATGCAAAACATAAGCTAACCAGTGCACGAATTGAGGCAGGTAATGTTGTCATTGGTATGATTCGAAAAAGAGCTCGTGGTATTTTAGATACGGATTATTTTAAACTGAAGATAAGACAAACCGCCGTGCCTGATGATTGCTCTATGGTTTTACGGGGGAATTGAGGGGAAAGTGTCATAATGGCGGAGAAGAGCCGAATTTTTTATCATAAAAAGCTTTTTTTACGGGTTAAAGAAAAAAGTGTATAAATGTTATAAATAACTTGACATGAGCCTGGGTGGCATTAGTTTTCATTGTTGTGTTGACTTCTGTGAAGATGTTTTAATCTGTTGTATTTAAAGATATTTATGGGTAAGTCGTATAGGAGTTTTCAATAATAAAATTTATTGTTATTGTCCACAAAACTTGTGGATAACTTTGTGTGTTAAATTGATTAACAAGAGTTAAAGGTCTTTAAAAACCCCTTGTTAGGTTAAAGTGATTAAAAATTAATCGTTTGTAGTCTTTAGCAGGACATAAATTATTATTTTTTAAAAAAATATGATGAGACTATAAAAAAACATTCAACTAATAGTGAATAATTGATTCAAATCAATTATTATATTTATGTAAATGCCTCAAGTAAAAAAAAGACAATTATAATGACTGAAAATTTAGCTTGCTCCAGTTCTGGTTGTACGGAGTGTGGGTTACAAAAAGTTTGTTTTCCTAAAGGGCTCAATCGTATTGATATTGAGCTGTTAGAAACCATAGTAGATAATCGGCCGAGTCTTTATAGGGGCGAGTATTTATTTAAGTCAGGAGATGAGTTTTCTTCTTTATTTGCGGTTAAAGCGGGTTTAATCAAAGTCTTTTCTTCGCCTGAAAATGAGCCAGAAGTTATTCATGGTTTTTATTTGCCTGGTGAGGTTGTAGGGGTGGATGCTTTGGCAAGTAAAAAATATAGTTTTAATGCTGTCGCTTTAGATGTAACTAATGTATGTGGGATTAACGTATTGCAAATGGAGGAACTATCTCGTTTAGTTCCTAATCTTAACATGCATGTTTTACAGATTATGAGTCAAGAAATTCTGGAAGGTAGACTGCATGCTGAATTATTAACCAAGAAAAGTGCAGAACAAAGAGTGAGCTATTTTTTGTGGTCAATGGTTGAGCGTTTCAAGGAAAGAGGTTATAATTATACGGAGTTTAGATTAAATATCTTGCATAAAGAAATGGCCGTTTTCTTAAATTTAACGCCTGAAACAGTTTCTAGAGTATTGGCCCAGTTATGTAATAAGAAAATTTTAACTTGGCGGAAGAAAGAGGTCTTTATTTTTAGTTTAGAAGGCTTAAAAAACCTTGCTTTGGCTCGATAGTTTTTTTTTTATAGTTTTAGACTATAAATTTTGATTTATATCAGTTATATTATGGAAGGAATGAAGAGTCCTAATCCAAGCATAGAAACACGAATATTGCATAAGCTATTGATTCCACAGCAAAAGAAAAAATATCAGCCGAACCTATGGGTGCGACTAATATTTTTTACTTTCCCTGTGAAACCAATATCTTGCACACTATTTCGCGTTTCTATATTTGGATTAGGGAAGAAGTTATAATTTTTAAGGAGATTTTTTATGTTGTTATCAAAATTAAAACAGTTATTTATAGTTGGTTTTTTAGGTTTAACTTTGGTAGGTTGTAGTTCAATTCTTACGGTTGTGGACGATGTTTATGCTCAAGAACAATTAGATGCAGATGCTCAAGCAGCAGCTCAAGCAGCCGCTAAAATGAGAGTTTCTGAGGCAAGGGTAGCGGCAGAAGCAAGAGCTATTGCAGATGCAGATGCAGCTGCTGTACGGGCTGAAAGTATAAAGGCACAAACCTTGTTAGCTAAACTACAAGATCAAGTAGTACGTTTTGACTTTGATCGTTATGAAATAAAAGAAGAGTTTTATAGAGTGATCGCAATGAATGCAGATTACCTTATGGCAAACCCAAATGCTTCGGTTACTTTAGGGGGGCATGCCGATGAGCGTGGTACTCGTGAATATAACCTTGGATTAGGTGAAAGACGTGCAGACGCGGTTAAAAATGCCTTGATTGCAGCTGGAGTTAGCCCTGGACGCATTAATACTATTTCTTTCGGTGAAGAAAACCCCGTTGCATTGGGACAAAATGAGGCTGCTTGGTTGCAAAACCGTCGAGTTGAATTTTCTTATTAAAAATTGTTAAATACAACAGAAGAAGCTCTTCTACAGAAAAGTAGAAGGGCTTTTTTTGTTTATAGCATTTGCATACCTGTTTCTATATGAGGATTTGGGTATAGGTCTCATCTTCAAGAAATTAAATTATTATGCCTAATACAATCTCTCCTATTACTCATCATTTATCAGATTATCAACCTTCTTTATTTTCTATCCATTCTATTTATCTTACATTTGATCTTTCTCCTAATAAAACGCGAATTATTAATAGCATGAATCTACAGAGAAAAGGGGAAGATAAAACTTCTCAACTCATTTTAAATGGCGAAAATATTAAGCTATTGAGTGTTAGCTTAGAAGGGGTATTATTGACGAGAGATGAATATCAGGTCACTAAAGATTTTTTGATTTTAACAACAATAAAGGACCGTTTTTCTTTAGAGATAGAGACTGAAGTTTATCCGCAAAATAATACTTCATTAAATGGTTTATATCGAACCAGTGGTAATTACTGTACTCAGTGCGAGGCGGAAGGTTTTCGAAATATTACTTACTATTTAGATAGGCCTGATGTTTTGGCTGCTTTTACGACCAAAATCATTGCGGATAAAACGGATAATAGGGTTTTATTGTCGAATGGGAATTTAATAGATTCAGGAAGTTTGCCAGATAATCGCCATTTTGCTGTGTGGCAAGATCCTCATCTTAAGCCTTGTTATTTATTTGCACTGGTGGCAGGAAATCTTGCTGTGGTGCAAGATACTTTTATCACTCAAGAAGGGCGGAAGGTTGATTTAAAAATTTATGTAGAGGAGAAAAATTTAGATAAATGTGATCATGCGATGAAATCGTTAAAAAAAGCGATGCTATGGGATGAACAGCGTTTTGGTTTGAGCTATGATCTAGATATTTATATGATTGTTGCCGTGGACGATTTTAATATGGGAGCGATGGAAAATAAAGGTTTAAATGTTTTTAACTCAAAGTTTGTGTTAGCGAAACCTGATACCGCAACAGATAGAGATTATGAAGGAATTGAAGCGGTGATTGCTCATGAGTATTTTCATAATTGGACAGGCAATCGTATTACTTGCCGTGATTGGTTTCAGCTAACTCTTAAAGAGGGTTTAACCGTTTTTCGTGATCAGGAGTTTACTGCTGATATGTTGTCGTCTGCGGTAAAGCGTATTGAAGATGTTAAAGGCTTACGTAGTCATCAGTTTTCTGAAGATGCAGGACCAATGTCTCACCCCGTTCAACCACAATCCTATATTGAAATGAATAATTTTTATACCATGACGGTTTATGAAAAAGGTGCAGAAGTGGTTCGTATGTATCAAACTCTATTAGGGCGAGAGGGTTTTAGAAAAGGCATGAATCTCTATGTTGAACGTCATGATGGTCAAGCGGTAACCATTCAATCATTTCGTCAAGCTATGTCAGATGCTAATGAGGTTGATTTGGCACAAATGCAAAACTGGTACGATCAGGCGGGTACTCCGAGGTTAAAAGTAGATACTCAATATGATTTAAACGCTAAAAAGCTTAAAATTTGTTTTTCACAGACCTTAAATGGTGATAACAGTCACCGGCCTTTTCTTCTCCCTATTGTTATAGGATTCATTTCTTCTGCAGGAGAGAGTGTTTCAGTAAAAATAGCCCAAGTAAGCTCTTCTAAAATAGTAAAAGTTGCTTCAGGATATTTACTTAAAATGACACAGATTGATGAAGAGTTTGAATGGGAAAGTGTAGAAGAAGTTCCGGTGATTTCTTTTTTAAGAGACTTTTCAGCCCCCATTATCTTAGAGACTCAGCAGAGCCTAAATGAGTTAAGTCTCTTATCTCAATATGACTCTAATTCTTTTGTGCGTTGGGAGTCGATTCAAAGTTTGGCTTTAATATCACTGATGCGGGCGGTAGAGGATTATCAAAACCAACAAACAATGACTTTATTATCTGAGTATAAGGTTGCGTTTCGCTCAGTGCTAAGCGATGTTAATTTAGACAGGTCTTTAAAATCCTTAGCATTAAGCTTGCCTGATTTAAGTTATTTAGGCGAGCAGTATGCCCAAATACCTGTTGAGGCTATTTATGAAGCTTATCAGTTTACTTTTAAAGCCCTAGCTGAATCGGAGGAAAATTTGCTGCTTTCCATTTACCATTCTTTGGCTTCAGTAGAAAACTATGTGTATGCTAAAGATGCAATCGCACAAAGGAAATTAAAAAACACTTGTCTTAAATATTTAATGAAGTTAAAAAATCAAATAAATGTTGGGGTTGGGCAATTTTATGCTAAGCAAAATATGACTGATATTTTGGCGGCATTAGAAGCTCTTAGCCATACAGATACACTAGAGCTAGAAGATTGTTTGGCTGGTTTTTACCAAGATTGGTCTAAAGATAGCTTGGTGATGGATAAGTGGTTTGCATTACAGGCGGGATTATTTAAAGATGGTTCGCTAGAAAAAGTTAAATATTTAGTGAATCATAAAGATTTTAGTTATACCAACCCTAACCGAGTTCGCAGTGTATTAGGTGTATTTGGACGTGCTAATCTATTGGGTTTTCATAGAAAAGATGGTGCAGGTTATGGTTTTTTAGCTGAACAGGTGCTTGTAATTGATAAAATCAACCCTCAAATGGCTGCCAGAATCGTGATTCCCTTAATTCATTGGAAAAAACTGGATAAGTCGCGGCAAGCTTTGATGCAAGCCTCTCTACAACATGTTTTAGCCGCAAAGGGAATCTCTAAAGATGTGTTTGAAATCGTTTCTAAATCTCTTGTCCAATCCTCTCCTCCTTCAACGCCTACAACGGTTTAGAAAAGGGTTTTTTAAGAGTGCCATTATTGTCATTAGCTTAACGGCAACATTTGCCATCGCTGCTGATAACGAGTTTAATTTGGGTGAAGTGGATGCTCAAATTAAATTAATTGATATTGAAGTTCTAATATTAAGAGCGGAGATGGCTCGAAAGAATGGTCAATCTCAGGTGGTACAAGGCCTTCTTAACCAGTTAGCAAAGCTGAATCCTCCAAATAGTTTTTTATCTAGAATTGAGGCCTTAAAATTTTATTTAACAATAGCCCCAGCTGTTATTTTGAAAGAGACTGCTTTTTATTTCGACACTCAAAATATTGCAGTTCTTTTACCCTTAACAGGAACTTATGCTAAAGCAGGCAATGAAATTTTAAGGGGCATTGAATCAAAAATGCCAGAAGAGTTTTCATTAGAGATTATTGATACAGCTATGTATGCCAATGCTTTTGAGTTGTGGGAGTTAGTTAATCTTTACCAGCCTAGTTTTATATTTGGACCTCTTAAAAAAAATCTAGTAGCAGGTATGGTAGGTTTAAATACCGGAGTCCCATCTTTAATGTTCAATCAAATTCCCAAAAAATTATTAACTAATAAGAGTTATATAAAGTATTTATCTCCCAGTCGCTTAGACGATGTTAGTTCTCTAATGAAACAGATACTTGCTCAGAATTATCAATCAATTTTAATGGTTATTGGTTTGGATTCAAGATCTCAGCAACTGGCGAAGCATTTTGAGAGAGCTTGGTCAAAATTACCTGTAGAGGAGCAATTTGAAATAATTAAACGACCTGCTGATAAAAGTATGGATAAACTCCTTTATCAAGTTTTAGGAGCAGAGTTTTCAACAGGTAGAGCAAGCTGGCTACAAAGAACGATTGATACCCCTTTAGATTCTAGAATAAGGTCTAGACAAGATATTCAAGCAGTGATTAGCTTTGTTCCTTATCGAATGGCAATACAAATATCACCATTACTTGCTTATTATGATTTAAGAAGCGTGAGTCATATCTGGTTCCCCGCCTCACTCCCTTCAGCAAAAGTTTTTTCTAAAACTTTACCTTTTTGGTATGAAACACAAGCGATTTTACCTTTTCATCAAGCTCAGAATTTACAAAGCTATCTAAAAGATTCTTCAATAAAACCTGATGTTGGCATTTTTTATGCTTTAGGAGAAACAGCGGTGCAAATGGTTAAGAAAATAACCACCTTGAATATTAATCAAGCCATAACCAGTGTAGGGAAAATAGCAATGACACCCGAAGGATCTTTAATAATTAAACCAGGTTTTTACTGGTTAGATGCAAATGAGATGATTAAGACCCATTAGAAATATTTAGGTTTTAACCTCTATCTGATACAAGGATGTTTTAAATTAATATAATTTTAGGAAGAATGAATTGTGGCAAATGAAAATGACACAAAAAATTCAGCTGGATCTGTTGATGCCGGTGATTTAGATGGCATTGATGCTCTGCTGGATGAAGCGGAACTTGAATCTTTGCCAGATGATCTTGTTACTGATGACTTTGAGATGACAGATTTTCCAGAGCTGGATAATGAAGCATCTACCAACCAACCTGATGAGACAGAAGTTTTATTAGATGATTTAGAATCTGATTTGGAAGATTTTACTCAAAAAAAAGAAGCTCCTGAGGTTAAATTGACTTCAGAGTCTAGTGTTGAAGAGATTGATGCTAAGCCTAATACTTCACAACAGTCAGAAGATGAACAACCAGAGTCAAAAGGTTTTTTACAAAAAACCAGCAAGTCAACAGCAACAAATGAACTTACGGTGGCAGAGATGGATGCTTTAAAAAAATTAATTATGACATTTGGTTCTGTACTGATTGTTTTAGTGTTGGTGGCAATAAGTATGGGTTTGTGGGTAGCTTTAGCATCTGGTAAAGGTTTAGATGAAGAGTCGGTACAAATGTTAGAAGATATTAAGGTTGGTTCAGAAGAACATGCTCTTAAGGCAGTTGATTTAGACAAACACCTGCAAGATATTGAAAAGAAAATAGACTCTTTAACTTTTCAAATAGGATTGTTGACAACTGACTTGTCTGAGATGGGAATTAAGTCTGCACCGCCTACTGGATCGATTCAGGCAATTAATTTGGCTAGTGAAATGGAAGCTTCTAAACCTAAGTTAGATAGGATTGGTAGATCAACAGTTGCTGTTCAACAGGTAGATCCTGAGTTCATAAAAAGATTAACTCAGGTTAATTCTCGAATAGTTACCTCGCAAAAACGGATTGCAGAAGTGAACCGTCGAGTTAAAGATTTACAAAACCAACACAAAACTTTGTTAAGAAGCATGAAAAATATTGAAAAAGAAATGGCTAAGCAACGTTTAGAAACAGCTAAAAAATTAGCTAAAGAAAGGCAAGAGCAACAAAAGAAGTTAGAAGAGAAGGAAAGTAAGCCTCCTGCCTATCAGCTTCACCCTAGAGAAGGACGTTACTACTGGTAAGAATTGCATCTCGTGGTAACGCATAGCAACGCTAAAGGTATAAAAAAGGTCTGCATTCCCTCGCAAAGCATGGGAGCGAGTTCTTTATTGCCCCGTGTTATTGAGAAGTTACCTGAGGAGTACTTATAGATGAAAAGAATAAGTTATAAATTAGGATTAATTGTTTTATTTTTAAGCCTGTTTTTAAATTTATCGGCTTGTAGTAATGTTGGTACTAAATATCAGCTTCCTGATTACTATAAAACTGAATTGCTTCCTAATATTTATCAATTTGGAGAAGTCTATAGGGTGAAAGATTTACAACAATCAGAAGTTACGAGGTCGCAAAGACGAATATATGAAAAACGATATTTTTTTGAATAAAATGGAGAAACTGTTATGAAAAAGCAGATTTTATTAGTTACAGGCTTGGTGGGATTACTTGCAATGACAGGTTGTACCATGTTGCCTACACAACAGGCACACCCAATCCAGCAAACGCAAGTTAGTCAGTTAGTTCCAAGTGAATCTATTGTTTTACAGCAGGTCAAACAACCCGTTGCAATACAAAATTTATCACAAGCTTCTCGTGCATCTAACCAGTTAATTAAAGTGTCAGGGATTGGTTTTGGAGCAACCAGTACTTATGAAGGGTTTACTGTAGGTCAGCAGCGTTTGATGGCGATTCGTGCATCAAAATTAGATGCTTATCGTTCATTAGCAGAGCAGTTATTTGGTATTAGAATTGATAGTAATACTTCGGTATCAACCTTAATGGCTAGAAATGATAACTTTAGAGCTAGAATTAATGCCGTGGTTAGAGGGGCAAGAGTGGTCAGCATTACTCCAATGGCTGATGGTAATTATGAGACAGTTTTAGAAGTATTTATTGATCAAAGTTTCTTTCAAAATACCTTCGTTTATAGCCATTGCGTTGGAGGTAATTGTCAATCAAAACCAATTGATATTATGCAAATACGTTCTTCAGGATTGGGAAGTATTAATTAAATTTGATCACTACTGTCCGATTTAAAATAAGCAATTTTGAATTCCAAGCAGAATTGGCATA
>CAZRMK010000079.1:0-8529 GCA_964601165.1 uncultured Piscirickettsiaceae bacterium
ACCATAAAAGGTGAAATAAATTAACAAATTTACAGAATAAAACTTGCTTAACCTCTTTAAATATAACTACAAATAATAGTTTATACACATTCTATTAGAAGGAACCCAAAAATTATAAGATAATTGTATATTTACTAACTGGAAAATTGGATTTTTCATTGGTTAATAGTAAATTTAGGGAAATTTAGATAATGGATTACCCACATTTTATTAGAAGGAACCCTTTTTTTGACATGGATTACTCTTGCTTTATGTTGAGTTTCTGAATTTCTTTAAACCAACTTGGGTTTTCAGCTTGACCCCTAGTTCTTTGGTCGGTTAAGATTAATATTTCGTTGTCATTTTTATCAAAAATGCTGAAGCTGTTTACTTCACCGTTGTCTGTCGGTTTGGTTACTAGCCAAATCTCACCTAATTTTGATAAATTTAGCATAAAATTGAAGTCGGTCATTACTATCTGTAAATGATCTTTTGTGTATTTTATGTTATTTAGTTTACCAACATAACACTGCACTGTCGCATAATTCCTAGCAAACATCATCACATTTAATTCTTTAGCGACAATGCTCTTAAAAAACTGCATAAGTTGAGTTTTTATGATTTTACGAGCATATTTTTCACCGAGTAAAGGATAAACACTTAGCTGGTCATTACCATAACGTTTAAAGATTTTGCTGGCTTGATGAACATTGGTCATAGCACCCCAGTGTTCTTTAAGTTTTGCTTCATCAATGGCTTTGGTGTATTTTGATTTTGTAAGATGAGGGATCACTTGAGGAGGTAGCTTTGTCTGCTGTGAATCTGTAAACTGATTGATAAGACCTTTAAATTGAGAATCTTGCTTAGTTTCTGTTGCACAAACTTTATAAATCAAATCCCCATAACGGCTAAAAAAATGTAAACAAACAATATTCTCTTGTTCTATAGCATAAACATAACGCCATTTAGCGGTAAAAAGTCGGGTGTCTATATTAGGGTGAAAATGCATTAAGGTATTGCTACGATTGTGCATGTCAGCAAATTTGCCGCTCACTTTATGGGTGATTGCTGCTGAAAATAAAGTTGCAGAAACTTTACCAACTTTGGCAAGTTGTTCAAAAATAGCGATAAATTTGGGTTGTATTTTAGTGAGATTATTTTGATGGTTGTTTTTAATAAAGTCTTCAAGCTGGATAAAAGTGCCTGTCGTCATTTTTTAAATACCTAATTTATGAATGCTTTCCCACGCAGGAACGCGGGAAAGGAGGATGCAATCTCTGTGAAAGATTTCTTAGAAGTTAATGTCTGCACCTATATGAATAAATCTACCTCTTATCTCAAACCCATAAGCATCATGCTTATCAGCTAATCTTACATCGGTTATGTTCTCAACTCCTCCACGCAAAGTGAAAGTATTGTTTAGGGTTTTTTGTAAGTTTAGACCAAATAAGTTGTAGCTTGGTAAAGAGTTTCTTACGATGGTTCTTCCAACTCGGCTAGTGTTTTCTTGTTGACCGACATGCTGTCCTGTTATGGCAGTAGAAAGGCTTCTGTCAGGACTGATCCAGCCTACTCTAAGGTTGGCAGTTAGGTCTGGTCTTTGTAGCAGGTCTAGCCCTGTTGTAAGATCTTCTGTGCTAAGGTGAGTTAAGTTTAATCCGGCATTAAATCCAGCAGGTAGTTCAGTCGAGACTTCCATTTCAACCCCGTCTATACGAGCTTTATCAATATTAATGCTATGTCTGACTCTATTAAACCCTGGTCTTGCAGGAGCCGCTACAGAAGCAATAAGATCATCAACATTTGTTCTAAATAGGGTTAGACCAGCAGAAGCTGTGTTATCAGTATATCTTATTCCTATTTCTATAGTATCGCTATGTTCTGGTGTAACATCTGGATTACCAACAATTAATGTTCTGCCATGTCTGAATTCATAATCGGGAGATATTTGTTTAAGAGTCGGAGATCTAAAGCCTTCACCATAGCCACCTTTTATAGATACTTGGTTAGTTAGGTGGTGAACTAAATAAATACGTGGGCTAAGTTCAGACCCAAATACTTCATGGTCATCAGACCTTAAGCCAAGTGTTAATAAGGTATTGTCAGTTAAGTCAATTTGATTTTGTATAAAGATAGCCTGATTACTTAAAGAACCTTCACCACCTGGTAAACCTCTGTGCTCTAGAGTTTCCTTACGAAGTTCTGCTCCGAAGGTTAAAAAATGTTGTTCTCCCACTGGCATATTAATTGTGCCGTCAAGAATACGGTCAGTTAATTTATTCTCACTTTTTCGACCCCAGCCTGCTCCTACCATTCTGTTTATAGAATGGATGCTAGTTTCATAAAGACGTAAGCTGGTATCTATCTCTCCAAAGGTTCCTTTATGCCCTAAAGAGGTCATGGTTCGCTCTAACTCTTGAGCCATTTTAAAGGTGCGTGAAAAGACTAGATTACGGTCTTCATAACCTTGACTATGATATAATTCTACCGAATGATTTTGGTTTATTTGGTAATTTAAAGTAAGGTTTAAAGATTGTAATTCTTTGCCTTCCCCTTCATATATTATAGGATCATTTTTGTCTATGGTAGGCTCTTTGTCGGTAATGTTTCCACCAATCACTATGCTTAAATTATCTGTAACTGGACCACTAGAGCGGAAAGCAATATTTTTTTCTTCCCCGCCCCTGTCGTCGGTGCGTTTGCCTGTCATAACACTTATGGTGCTACGCCATTCGTCTTGTGCTTGTTTAGTAATAATGTTAATAACCCCACCCATACCATCTGAGCCATATAAACTAGAAAGTGGCCCCCGCACTATTTCAATACGCTCAATAGCTTCTAACGGAACCCAAGCATTTTCAAAGTCCGAGTGTCCAATAACGGCGTCAGAAGAGCTGACTCTACGACCATCAATCATGATTAATGTATGACGACTTTCCATTCCTCTAATATTAATGGTTTCTCTGTTTCCAAAAACACGCCCTGAAATTGTAATGCCTGTAGTAAGGCGAATTACATCAAGAATATCTTTAGCAGGAGTTTGCCTAATTTGTTCGGCAGTAATTACCGTAAAAGAAGCAGGAACATCTCTAGATTCTAGTGCTGCGCCCTTGACAGTAACAAAAATAGGCTCTAATTCTGTGCCTTGCTCACTAGCGACAGTAGGGGTTGCTATCGCTAAAGCAATCGCGGCAATGAGTGTTTTAAGTGGTAGGTAGGTATTTTTTTGCATAGCTTTAGTTCCTGTTTTGGTATTTTATTTAGGCAAGAAATCCTTAAAGCGTTTATTAAAAACACTTATCAAGTAATAAGCGCTAATGTTAGTAGTAATGATTCGCAATGTCAATAAATAAAAGGAAAAAAGGGGCTCTCAAAAAGTATTAAAAGAAAAAAAAGGGAAAAAAAAAGGGGACGCTACCCTTTTTTCTGATGTTTTGCATTGATGGTTTGATACTGGATTTAGGTTAAAGATTTTTTAATACAAAGGTAACAGTCGAGATCATATCGTTTGTGAGTTGTTCTAGTTGTGTTTGTGGAATGTTGAATGCTGGCATAGTGTAAATTAGGTTTCCAAAAGGTCTTATCCAAGTGCCTTTTTTAACAATTGCTTGTTGGATTTTCTCGCCTAAGTCATTACGCTCAAGTTCAATAACACCTATGGCTCCAAGCACTCTAATATCCTTTACTCCTGATAGTGATTTCAAAACATTTAATGAGCTTGAAAGGTGGTTTTCAATTCGTTTGATGTTTTCTTGCCAGTTAGACTGAAGTAGTAGGTTAATGGAGGCGTTGGCGGCGGCACATGCCAATGGGTTGCCCATGAAGGTTGGCCCGTGCATCAGCAGCCCTGGGTTGCCACGACTAATGGTTTCTGCAATAGAGTCTTGGCATAGGGTTGCGGCTAGGGTCATGGTCCCTCCTGTTAGGGCTTTTCCAAGGGCCATGATGTCGGGAGATATGCTTGCCCATTCGCAGGCGAAAAGTTTTCCTGTGCGTCCAAAGCCAGTTGCAATTTCATCAGCAATGAAAAGTACATTATATTGTTCGCAGAGAGCTTTAGCTTGTTTAAGGTAGTCAGGTCGATAAAAGCGCATGCCGCCTGCGCCCTGTACAATGGGTTCTATCGTCATAGCGGCAATGTGGTTGTGGTGAGATTTTAGAGTAGTTTCTAAGTTTTCTAGATCGGTACTGTCATTATCTTTATTGGACGGAGGTGTTACAAAAAAATGCTGTGGCAGTAGGTCGCTAAATAGGTGGTGCATGCCATTGTCGGGGTCGCAAATTGACATGGCCGCAAAAGTGTCACCGTGGTAGCCTTTTTTAACTGTAAGTAGCTGAGATTTTTGGGGTTGATTTAAGCTAATCCAATATTGAAAAGCCATTTTTATAGCCACTTCCATTGCGACAGAGCCTGAATCTGCTAAAAAAACTTTATTAAGTCCGTTGGGGGTTATCTCAATCAGTTTTTTGCATAGTTCAATAGCAGGCTTGTGAGTTAATCCGCCAAACATAATGTGAGACATGTTATCAATTTGTTGATGCATCGCTTGTTGAATGTAAGGGTGATTGTAGCCGTGAATAGCAGACCACCAAGAGGACATACCATCAATTAATTGGGTATTATCTTCTAAGATAATAATAGAGCCTAAAGTTTGCTTGACGAGTAAAGAAGGCTGAGGGTTTGGCATTTTGGCATAAGGATGCCAAATGTGTTGTTGATCAAATTGAATGAGAGAGTGATGGTTGGACATGTGTTAGATTGGGTAAGTTTTAACCCAAATTCTCATGTAATTAAATTGCGAATGATAGCATAACCCTTTAAGGAAGGGTAGTGTAAAGTTTGTTCTGTAAATTCAGATTTGTAATTTTTAGTGAATCTTGATCAAATTCATTTGAAAAAAGAGCAAGTCTGAATTTACAGAACAAACTTTACACTACCATCTGAATTTACAGAACAAACTTTACACTACCCTTATTATTATGATTGTGAACATTATAGTTATAATGCTACGGAAGCGTTACTAAAGGCTGCTTAGGCAAATGGAATAAAAATAAATTTAAACTTGGTCTTGACAAGTGGGGACACTATAGTGTAATAATGGCGGAGAAGAGCCATTTTAACCTATCCTTATTGTGATAGGTGATTATTTAAATTGCTATACGGATTAATAGCTTAGGTTAGATATGTGCAATCGCTTGCAGGATCTAGGCCCTAGAGTTAAAGCAAAAAAGAAGTGAATATGCAAAGACCTTAACATATAATAAAATGCTAATTTGTTCTTGCTATTCCTGTTTAAACCCGTAAAATAGCGTTATTCCCACTTGGCTATAACGACTATGTCATTGATTGATCCTTTTAATCGAAAAATAGAGTATTTAAGAGTTTCGGTAACAGATAAATGTAATTACCGTTGTGATTATTGTATGCCTGAAAAAGGAGTGCATCCAGAGGGAGTGCATACTGAATATCTTTCTTATGATGAGTTGGCGCGTATTATTAAAGCTTTTGTAAATTTAGGGGTTGCTAAAATTCGTTTAACGGGGGGTGAGCCTTTAGTCCGTAAAAACTTATCTAGTTTGGTGGCAAAAATTAGTCAATATGAAGGCTTAAAAGATATTGCTCTTTCTACTAATGCCCACTATTTAGAACGAGAGGCAGAGGCTTTAACGAAAGCTGGAATTACTCGTGCAAATATTTCTATTGATTCTTTACGACCGCAACGCTTTAAACATATTACGCGTGGTGGAGATTTAATAAAAGTGTTGGCAGGAGTTGATAGAGCGCTTGAGGTTGGGATGAAACCTATTAAGTTTAATATGGTGGTGATGAAGGGTACCAATGATGACGAAATTGAAGCAATGGTCGATTATGGTTTAGAAAAGGGCGTTGAAGTTCGCTTTATTGAAACCATGCCGATTGGGCCTGCTGGGGTTGCAATGATGGATCAGCATTATCCTGCTGATAAAATTTTGGCAAGAGTGAAAGCTCATGTAGGAGTAGATTTAATTCCTTCTACAGGTAAAAGCCATGATGGGCCGTCACGCAATTATTTAATCGCAGGAACAAATACTCGTATAGGGGTCATTTCTGCGGTCTCACAACATTTTTGTGAATCTTGTAATCGAGTGCGTTTAACCGCTCGTGGTGTATTAGCTCTGTGTTTAGGTCAGGAAGACTCAGTTGATTTAAGAACTCCTGTACGCAATGGTGCATCAGATCAAGAATTAGAACAAATTATTATTGCTGCGATGTTAAAAAAACCAGAAAAACATGAATTTAATGAAAACGTTCATAACATAGAATTTAGGCAAATGGTTAGCCTTGGAGGTTAAGTGTGATTGATGTTTTATACTTTGCAACATTTAGAGAAATGTTAGGAATGGCTGCAGAAAAGTTGCCAGCAGAACATTTAACGGTTGAATCTTTATTAAAAAGTTTGTCCTCTCGTGGAGAGAACTGGCAGCAGGCTTTACTGGATAATAACAATCTTCAAATTGCGGTTAATCATCATGTTGTAGATAGGCAAGCCTCGTTAAAGTCGGGGGATGAAGTGGCTTTCTTTCCGCCTGTAACAGGAGGATAATTTATGTTTTCACAGGTCAAAATTCAGCGAGAAGATTTTGATTTAACTACGGAAATTAATCATCTTAGAGAAGGTTATAGTGATATTGGCGCAGTGGTTTCTTTTACGGGAACAGTAAGAGATATTAACGATGGTGATAATATTGCTGTGCTTGAACTGGAACATTACCCTAATATGACGGAGAAGGCTTTAGAGGATATTCGACTTGAAGCTCATGAACGTTGGGAGTTACAAAATAGTCTGATTATTCATCGAATTGGAAAAATGTACCCTAAAGATCAGATAGTATTAGTTGCGGTAGCTTCTAAACACAGAGAAAATGCTTTTCATGCCGCCCACTTTATTATGGACTATTTGAAAACTAACGCACCCTTTTGGAAAAAAGAAACCTTTCCTGATGGTACCGAGCGTTGGGTCGACTCTAGAGTATCCGATAAGAGTGCAGAAGCACGCTGGAATTAACAGGTTAGAATTAATTTGCAAAACAGAAAATATTTTTAGAGAACTGTCACTTTCCTCGCCTAGCGAGGATTTTTTTGGAAAAAACATGAAGAGACCTCTGTATAATTAAAGTACAATTTATGAAACGTATAAAATAGCACTTTTTTCACCCAAAATCTCGTCAAATAGCTGGCTATTCTCCTCCTTTTTGGGTAAAAAATGCACTATTTTCTACATTCCCTAAACCGCACTTTAATTATACAAAGGTCTCATGAAAACTTTTGATGAAGCTCTAGCTTACTTATTAGAGCAGGTAAAACCAATACAAACAACAGAAATGGTTCATGTTGCTGATGCTGTAGGTCAAATTTTAGCAACAGGGATTATTTCTAATGTCAATGTACCGCCGCATAATAATAGCATGATGGATGGTTACGGACTGAACAGCCGAGACTTTACAATAGATCAGTCTTATCAGGTATCACAACGTATTGTCGCCGGCGAGATAGGGAAAGCTTTAGAGGCGGGTACGGTAGCTCGTATTTTTACTGGAGCCGCTATCCCAGCAGGAATCGACATGGTGATTATGCAGGAAGAAGCCTTGCAAGAGGGTGAAAAAGTTAAATTTACTGCAAAAATTACTAGGTCTGGTCAAAATATTCGTACTCTAGGGGAAGATATTACACAGGGTGCGGAGATTTTACCAAAAGGGCAGAGTTTACGCCCGCAGGATTTGGGGTTAATTGCTTCTATAGGCATCGCAGAAGTTGAGGTTTACCAAGCTTTAACAGTTGCAACTTTTACCACAGGAGATGAATTATTAGAGCCAGGTAGTCAAGCTGAAGAAGGTAAGATTTATAATGCAAATCGTTATTTTTTAACGGCTGCAATTAAAAGTTTAGGGTTTAAGTTAATTGACTTAGGACGAGTAGCGGATAGTTTAGAAGCAACAGTTAGTGCTATGGAGCAAGCAGCCAGTTTGGCAGATGTGGTTATAACTACGGGAGGGGTTTCGGTAGGAGAAGAAGATCATATTAAACCTGCAATTGAGAAGCTGGGCACTTTAGATTTGTGGACCGTTAAAATGAAGCCTGGAAAACCTTTAGCTTATGGCAATATTTCTGGTACGCCTTTTATTGGATTACCGGGTAATCCTGTTTCTGCTTTTGCTACTTTTAACCTATTTGCTAGGCCTTTTTTATTGAACATGCAAGGGGCTGCTAAAATCCATGCTATGCCATTATGGTTGGAGGCTAAGTTTGATTCGTTAAAATCAGGGTTTAGAAAAGAATTTGCTAGAGCAAAATTAGTGCATGAGGGTCAAACTACTTTGGTTGATATTTATCCTAATCAGGGTTCAGGAGTATTAACTTCAACCGTATGGGCAGAAGGATTAGTGGTGATTCCTGAAAACACCCAAATTCATAAAGGTGATAAAGTTGCTTTTTACCCATTTGAAATATTGTGAGAAATAAATTATGTCACAATTAACCCATTTAGATGAAAAAGGTCAAGCTCGTATGGT
>CAZRMK010000080.1:0-8368 GCA_964601165.1 uncultured Piscirickettsiaceae bacterium
CTGCCGTATATGTTGTTCTTTTTCTACTCATAATTTTGTATCCTATTTTTATCTATATTTTACTTTTTCTGGAATAAAAATATTTTTCTGTTTGGTTGTTTTTTGTAGGGACATTATAGCTTAAAACTTAATGAATTAAAGCACCAAACATTAGCTAATGGCTTGTGTATGGTAGCTTAACAATACTGGAATTAAATCTTATAAAAAATTGTCTTGATTTTTGGGGTAGTATAGTTACAGAGCTTAGATGTAATTTGTTTTAAAAATTCATACTATCCTAAACTAAACATTAAAACAACAGAAATCAACCCTATTAGCCCACCAAACACTCCGCCCCAAACTACTAACCAGCCAAGATGCTCTTTAATCATTTTTTGTACCATATTTTTAACTATTTTAGGGGTTAACTCGGCTAAACGAGCATCAATCATTTCAGTTACTTTTTCTTGAATATCAGCCATAACATCAGGTTGGTCTATTTCAGATTGTAATAATTCTATAAAAGATTCCTTTTGAGTCATTTCAATTAAAGACTCTTTCATGCTGGCAACAAATGGTTTCTTTAAAGGAATTAAAGCTTTTTTACCACCAAACATACCCAGCATACTGCCAAAAGATGAATTTACAATTACTTCCACTAGTTTGTCAAAGGATGGTGATAAATCAACCTTCTCAATCACGGGAGCAAGATTAAGATTAGGGACTTTGCCTTTTGATCCTGATATAAACTTGTCAATATTTTCTTTTGAAAAAAACTGCTCCATCATTAACTGCCTAATCGCCAACTTAAAGTCTTCAAAACGATTAGGAATCACTCCAGAACCGATCAGTCCTGGTACTTTTTCAAATAACATGTGAATCGCTAGCCAATTAGTTAAAGCTCCTGATAAAGCAAATAGACCTACCCACATCAAGATAGTGTTGTCTAGAACCAATCCTAGCCCTAAAACTAGCCCTGCAACTAAATTAGTTAAACTACTTTTATTCATTCTTTATTCTCTCTCTGCGATCACAAAAGCAACGGTATGGGTTTTTTCATCACTTACACTAATATTCCAAGCAGTAATTTTTAGTTCGTTGGATTTTTGCAGGGTTTTACCTGACAATTTTAAAACAGGCTGTCCCGATGTTTTATGCTCAATAGTCATATCAACAAAGCTCACACCTTGCGTAATTCCAGTACCTAGAGCCTTAGAAACTGCTTCTTTTAATGCCCAACGCTTTGATAAAAAACGTTCAGGAAATTTAGACTCTGCCAGTTCTAATAACTCTGGCTGGGATAATAGGCGTTTAGCAAAGGCTTTTCCTTGACGTTGATAAGCCTTAGCAATACGCTCTATTTCTACTATGTCAGTTCCAATTCCAATAATCATAATGATTCCTATAAATAGGACTGGGCTCTTGCTGCAACCATTATTCGCTTCATTTCACGTACTGCTTCAGGTAAGCCTGAAAAAATCGC
The DNA here is from genome assembly GCA_964601165.1 of uncultured Piscirickettsiaceae bacterium. Lineage (GTDB taxonomy): Bacteria > Pseudomonadota > Gammaproteobacteria > Thiomicrospirales > Thiomicrospiraceae > Thiosulfativibrio. Next base: position 1,463 of record CAZRMK010000080.1, read on the forward strand.
TTGAGAAATAATTGCATGGCCAATATTTAATTCTTCAATATCTTGAATTTTGGCAATGGCTTGTACATTATGATAGTGCAAGCCATGTCCGGCATTTACCACTAAACCTAGTGATTTGGCATAGGCAGTCGCTTCTATAATTCTTTGTAACTCTATTGCTATGTCTTGAGGTTGAGTCAATTCTGCATAAGTTCCCGTATGCAATTCAACAACTGGCGCTCCAACCGCTTTTGCCGCTTCAATTTGTGCCATATCTGGGTCTATAAACAGAGAAACACGGCTGTTAGTTTCAGCTAAGGTTTGACAAACATCTATTAACCAAGCCTGTTGCCCAATAACATCCAGCCCTCCTTCTGTGGTTAATTCTTCCCGTCTTTCTGGCACTAGACAAACATCTTCAGGCTTAAATTTACCAGCAATATCAAGCATTTCTTGAGTGGCAGCCATTTCTAAATTAACTTTAGTTTGACGCATTTGCGAAAGACGCTCAACATCGGCATCTTGAATATGACGACGATCTTCACGCAGATGTAATGTAATGCTATCTGCACCAGCCATTTCAGCATCTAAAGCGGCTTTAATGGGATCTGGATAAAGCGTCCCTCTTGCTTGCCTTAATGTGGCAACATGGTCAATATTTAGACCAAGATAAATTGAATTCATAAAATGTAAAACCTTAGTTAAGACTGAAATAGTGTTCGCGTTTGTATTGGTTTATCACCTAAATAGTGTGCAAGAAGCATTCTAAATAATTGTTTCCAAACACTCAAGCATGCATCACACTTTTGAAATGCTGAAAACTTGAGTAAACACTCTCCTGATATAGTTACATAAGAAGAAGAATGAAAACTTTTATCTTCTGAAAAATCAGAAATTTTAACTGCTCCTACTTCAGGAAAATAATGATATTGTTTTTGCGATTGAATAGGTTGTTGTTCGACATCTAAGTCGGTTTGCAAGGCATATCCCATTGACATAAGTAATTGATACTCAAACTGTCGCAACACCCAAGCTTGATCTAAACGGTTTTTAGAAATGGCTAAATCATAAAGTGTTTGCTGATAGGATTCAAACAAAACTTCCATCCCGACATGCGGATATAGCAAGCGATAGAGCAACTCATTGACATACAAACCACAAATATTATTCTCACCCAACAAGGGAAAACGTATTTGAGTAGGCTCTAACTGCCTTAAATTTATCAGACCTGGTAAATTTAAGGCGTTTTTTTCAACCCAGCTAATAGTTAATAGTTGAAATGGTTGTAACCAAGCTTGTTTTGCTTGAGATGCTTTACTTTTACTACGCACTCCTCTAATCACAGCATTCAGTTTACCGTGTTGAGGGGTAAAAAAAGTAACCAGTAAACTGGTTTCTCGATAGGGTCGGCGATGTAACACTAAGGCCTGTTGGATTATTTCTATCGCCATCGCCAGTAATTTAAAATCTATCCAGAATGAGAGTCGTTATAGCCCAAACTAGCTAAAGCCCGTTCGTCATCAGACCAGTTTTCTTTGACCTTTACCCACAATTCTAAATGCACTCGAGCATCTAACAAAGTAATGAGGTCTTTACGAGCTTGAATTCCCATGCTTTTAATCCGCTCACCTTTACTGCCAATTACAATTTGTTTTTGCCCCTCACGCTCTACCAAAATAAGAGCATTGATTTCCCAGCGACCATCTTGACCCTCTTTTTCGGCTTTTTCAAAAGTAAATTTTTCAATTTCAACTGTTACGCCATAAGGAACTTCTTCCCCTAAAGAGCGCATTAACTTTTCACGCACAATTTCAGAGGCTAAAAACCGTGAAGAACGATCCGTAATATAGTCAGCAGGAAAAATAGCTGCTTGTTTAGGAAGGTGTTTTAAGACTTCCTTTTTAATAATTTCCATACCCTGTTTTTTATAAGCAGATACGGGAATTATCATATCAAAACTGGCATTCTCAGATATTTTTTGTAAAAAAGGAAACAGGTCTGCTTTGTTTTTAAACTTATCAATTTTATTGACCAAAATAATCACCGGCACAGTAATGGTTTTGCATTTTTCAGCTACCGCTTGATCTTCACGAGTCCATTTACCAGCCTCTACCACAAACAAAACTACATCAACATCACCAAAAGCACTATTAGCGGTACGGTTCATATATTTGTTAATCGATTTTTTAGCTCCTAGGTGCATACCAGGGGTATCAACAAACACAATTTGATGATTATCTGTGGTATAAATTCCATGAATACGGTGTCGTGTAGTTTGAGGTTTAGGAGAAGTAATACTCAGCTTTTGACCCAACAAGCCATTCATTAAAGTAGACTTGCCCACATTTGGACGCCCAATAACTGCAACAAAACCTGCTAAATAATCATCTGCTACAGTTTCACTTGTATTAGATATGGGGAAAGTTAAATCCATTATTTTTTCTCGTTTTTTTTAAACCTGAATCCTGCATCAAATTTTTAATATGTAGAGTGCAAGCTATATGTGTACAAGCACTTGCAGGATTCAGGTTAAAGAATCTAAAGCTTTTTGAGCTGCTTGTTGCTCTGCTTTTCTGCGATTATGAGCCACGGCCTCAAATTTAGTATTTAATTTTTCAACATAGCAAGAAATGGTAAACATTTGGGCATGAGCGGGACCATTAACGTTAATAACACTGTATTCTGGCAAAGGCTGTTGCCGTGACTGTAGCAATTCTTGAAGAAGTGTTTTTGAATCTTTTCCTATTTCAGACGGATTAATGTTTTTTAAACGTGATTCATAAATTTGCATAACAAAAACTCGACATGGGTCTAGACCCCCATCTTCATAAATAGAGGCAATAATCGCTTCTACTGCATCAGAAATAATGGATTCACGACGATACCCACCACTTTTTAACTCACCAGGTCCTAGTTTTAAATAATCACTTAAACCATACTCTTTACCAATTTCAGCTAAAGTTTCTCCTTTAACTAAATAAGCTCGAATACGACTCAAATCTCCTTCTGAAATCCTATTAAACTGATGAAAAAGCACATCTGCAATCATAAAGTTAACTATGCTATCGCCTAAGAACTCTAAACGTTCGTTATTTTTTGCACCGACACTTCTATGGGTTAAAGCATGTTGTAATATTTGAATATTTTCATATTTATAACCAAGTTTTTTTTCTAAACGATGTAGTTTAGCAAGGCTTTCTCTAGTTTGCTTATAAGCCGACACTGTTTAAATTCCTTTACCAATGCGGTCAAATTGAATACCGTTGTCCCAGCTCATCCAGATACCAAAAGCTCGACCTTTCATATTCCGTTCAGGAACAAAGCCCCAAAAACGGCTGTCATTACTGTGATCTCGGTTATCTCCAAGAACAAAATAATATCCTTCTGGTACGATAACGGTATTCATATCTAAACTAGTTTTATCCTTGTCTAACAGTATTTGGTAGATAACTTGATCCAAATTTGTTTCTTCAACCAATGCTGCTCCAGTCATTACGCTGCCTGAATTAGTCCCTTCAAACAAACCTAATAATCTTTGGCTGAAAACTTTACCGTTTACAAATACTGTTCTCCCTATATAAGAGACTTCATCTCCTGGAATCCCAATAACTCGTTTAATATAATCTACATTTGGATCTTGAGGAAATCTAAATACCACCACATCACCACGTTGAGGTAAACCTACTGGAAAAATTTTAGTTTGGGTAACAGGTAATTTCACTCCATAAGCAAACTTATTCACCACAATAAAATCACCAATGTGCAAAGTAGGATACATAGAGCCAGAAGGGATTTTAAACGGCTCCATAATAAAAGAACGTAATATCAGAACAATTAAAAATACTGGAAAAAGTGAACGTGAATATTCAATAATAATCGGTTCTTTTTCAGTTACCACCGAACGCAATCGTTTCGGTTTCCACACCATTTTATCAACCAAATAAATCATACCTGTAACAGCGGTAACTATGACAAGAATTAGTTCAAAATTCATATTTTTCCTTTAATCATCACTGGTATTTAAAATCGCCAAGAAAGCTTCTTGAGGTAATTCTACATTCCCCACAGATTTCATGCGTTTTTTACCTTCTTTTTGTTTTTGTAACAGTTTCTTTTTACGAGAAATGTCGCCACCATAACATTTAGCAGTCACATTTTTCCGCATAGCCTTAACATTGGTACGACCAATGATTTTAGCTCCAATACTAGCTTGAATAGCAACATCAAACATTTGTCGTGGAATAATATTTTTTAACTTTTCAATCAATACTTTACCACGTTGGACTGCCATGTTTTTATGTACAATTAAAGCTAAAGCATCTACTGGTTCAGAATTAATTAAAAATTCTATTTTAATTAAATCATCTGCTTGAAAACGCTCAAACTCATAATCCATTGAAGCATAACCACGAGTGTTAGATTTTAAACGATCAAAAAAATCTAATACAACTTCATTTAAAGGCAATTCGTAGTTAATTGAAACTTGGTTACCAGCATAAGTCATGTCTTTTTGAACGCCACGCTTTTCTAAACATAGCTTCATTACTGCACCAATATATTCTTGAGGAACTAAAATGTTAGCAGAAATAATTGGCTCTCTTACCTCTTCAATATAAACTTGATCTGGTAGGCTAGAAGGATTGTCAATTTTAATGACTTCGCCTTTTTTTGTTAATACTTCATAGACAACCGTTGGTGCGGTGGTAATCAAATCCATATCGTATTCACGCTCTAAACGCTCTTGAACAATCTCCATATGAAGCAGTCCCAAAAACCCACAACGAAACCCAAAACCAAGTGCATCTGAACTTTCTGGCTCAAAGTGCAATGCCGCGTCATTCAATCTAAGTTTACGCAAGGCTTCACGCAAATCTTCATAATCTTCAGAACTAATCGGAAACAAACCTGCAAATACACGAGGCTGAACAGGCTTAAAACCTTTAAGCGGTTCAATATCAGCTCCTGCTTCGGTCATGGTATCGCCAACAGGAGCACCATCAATATCTTTAATCCCCGCAATAACAAAGCCGACTTCACCTGCTGATAAATATTCCGTTGGAGTGTGTTTTGGGGTAAAAACCCCTACAGAATCAACTTTATGTTCATCTTTAGTCGATAAAATTTTCATCTTGGTTTTTTTACCAATTTTACCATCTATCACCCTAACTAAAGACACAACACCAAGATAATTATCAAACCAAGAATCAATGATTAAGGCTCTAAAAGGTGCTTCAGGATCGCCAATAGGAGAAGGAATCTTTTTAACAATTTCTTCTAAGGTCTCTTTTATGCCTATCCCCGACTTAGCACTAGCTTGAACAGCGTCATGAGCTTCAATACCAATAATTTCTTCAATTTCATCCACTACTCTTTCGGGATCTGCCGCAGGTAAATCAATCTTATTTAATACTGCTAAGACTTCAAGACCTTGTTCTATCGCAGTATAGCAATTGGCAACCGTTTGAGCCTCTACCCCTTGCGAAGCATCTACTACTAACAAAGCCCCTTCACAAGCAGCTAAAGAGCGGGATACTTCATAAGAAAAGTCTACATGACCAGGTGTATCAATAAAATTAAGCTGATAAGTTTTACCATCATCAGCATCATAATTTAAAGTAACACTTTGGGCTTTAATGGTAATTCCACGTTCACGCTCAATATCCATTGAGTCTAAAACTTGAGATTCCATTTCACGATCAGACAAACCTCCGCATAAATGAATAAAACGATCTGATAACGTGGATTTACCGTGGTCAATATGGGCGATGATTGAAAAGTTACGAATATGTTGCAGCGGATTAGCCATTAAAACCTCTAAAAACAGAAATCTCTACCAAGACCTCTCTAATAGAGACTTTTGCATAATTAAAACACAGTTTATAAAACGCATAAAACAGCACTTTTTTTACCTAAAAACTCATCAAATAGCGAGCTATTATCCTTATTTTTGGATAAAAAATGCACCATTTTCTGCATTCCCTAAACCGCACTTTAAATTATGCAAAGGTCTCTAAATAAAAAATGAATTCGCATATTCTACCCTAATCAAAAAATAGAAATGCGAATACTGCACAAGCTATCCCACAGAAAAATAAAAAATAACCGCCAAACCTATGGAACAACTAATGTCTTTTATTTTTCTTGTAAAATCAATATCTTTTACCTAAATCCTGCAAGCGACTGCACACATATGACGTAAGGCTCTGATTTGTAGAGCAATTTAAACTTCTTACCCCACTACTGTCCGATTTAAAATAAGCAATTTTGAATTCCAAGCAGAATTGGCATATTACCACCAATTTTATTAGAAGGAACCATATTTTGAGTTCTAACAAGGGTTTTTTAAAAGCCAATGAAAGCTTAAAGATTGCTAAAAGGTCAGTAGCAGAGCTAAAGGAAAGTAGGGCGAAGAGTAAAAGAAACCGAGTAATTCTAACGATTAGCATCACCAGTTGCCAAGCGTGGCGGTTTTTTTGCTTTAGCAAAAAAAGTGACGCGTTTGGCAATCAGGTGCATGCGTTTGTTAGGCAAAGAGATGGCAGAACACCTGACACCGTTTACTTTTGCTTTACCTAAACTGTTTAATTTAAGAATTATTGTAAAGCAAAACGCTTTTTAAGAAAGTAGCTTTTTTTAAAAGAGAAGCTGAGTGGATCCCCCCCCCCCTTGGTGATTTTTACCGAAACACACAAAAACTAGACTTTAACGAATTTAAACCAACAAAAACTGGCATGTTTTACTTACTAAATTAGGTTTGAATTTGGCTCTTCTCCGCCATTGTGACACTTTCCCCTCAACTCCCCCGTAAAACATAGAGCAATCATCAGGCACGGCGGTTTGTCTTATCTTCAGTTTAAAATAATCCGTATCTAAAATACCACGAGCTCTTTTTCAAATCATACCAATGGCAACATTACCTGCCTCAAT
>CAZRMK010000081.1:0-8260 GCA_964601165.1 uncultured Piscirickettsiaceae bacterium
ATTTATAACGCTGGCTTCCCTTCATAAAGCCACTCTTAATAAAATTATCGCTTGTGCAATTAGGACAATTCAACATAATCACCTCCACATTCAATTAGCGTGAAATAGGAATTATAATATAACTATGATAAATTAACAATGCCGATTATCAGATAGATTAAATAGGATCACTACTGTCCGATTAAGAAATTAACCCAAGTAATAAGAGGCTGAATCCATAAGGCATAGCGTGAAATAGCAGTTTAATAGACAGCATTTTGCAAACCAAGGATTCAAGCATGGAGCATCGTAACACCATTTTTAACCAACTTCTAACTTTTCTACCCCGTAATCAATTCCAAAAGATAGTTGATAAGCACAAAGGTGATTATCGCAGTCGTAAATTAAACACTTGGAATCAACTAGAGACCTTTGCAAAACAATCCCACATTTACTCAAAAATCATGTTTTTCAATTTTTTAAAGTAAATTAAGTCATTTCACCATTTTAAATCTCGTTTTTGATGTTAATTTCAAGAATATTGCGTTTTTTAGACACAATAACCCTGTGTTTTCTAACTGGCTAGTTTAATAGCAAGCCCTCTTTTGAGATTATGTGCCATGCTTATAATCATTATTCTTGAGGAATTTCTTGCTATGCCCATGTATCTTGCTTGTGCCATGCCATAATGTAATTTAAGCACGCCAAATGTTCGTTCAACCACCGTTCTAGTTTGTGAGAGAAATAAGTTATTTTTCTTTTGTTCTTCTGTGAGTGGTTTACCACGGTAACCCATTCTAGCACTCGGTTTTTGACCTTGATATCTTTTAGTAACTTATCGTGCTTGCTACTTTTGTAAGCACTGCCTGCATGCACTTCTTTTTCTGTACCCGTTAACAGCTCTTCAAATACATTAGAGTCATGAAGGCTTCCTGTAGTTACTTTGGCTGTTTTGATATAACCATCTTCGTCGGTATTCATGTGTGCCTTAAAACCAAAGGTGGTTTTCATTTTACCATCCGATGCCGTTTTTACATTATAACTAGCTTCAGGGTCTTGAGTATTACTGCCTTTCTTATCTTTCTTATCTTTCTTAGGGCGGTTATTTTTAGCCTTGATTACAGTGGCATCAATAATACTAATCTCGCCTTGTTGAATAATTAGACTGTTTGCTTGTAATTGCTGGTTGATTTCTTCAAGCAGAGTATTGTAAAGACCTTCTTCTTCAAGTAGGTTTCTAAAACGCCAAATCGTTGAGTGGTCAGGCGTGGTTTCACTTAAACTTATCCCAGCAAACCTTCTAAACATAAGATCTCTTGCTAGTGATTTTTCTAGTGCTGGATCACTGAGTTTGTACCATGATTGTAGTAGAAGACTTTTAAACATCATTACAGGATGATAAGATAGTTCGCCTGCTTTTATAGCTGTGAATATTTTTTAGTATTTCTTCAACTGCTTTCCAACTTAATAACTCATTAATGCCGTCAAGCTCTTTGATAGCATCATGCTCAATCACTACTGTCCGATTTAAAATAAGCAATTTTGAATCTGACAGTAGTGATGGATATTTCAGGTGTTTCTGCCGCAGGAGCTGTTAGTGCAGCTTTAGATCAAAAAGAAGTTTATAGCCAGCAAGAAGTACAAGTTTCGGTGTTTACAGAAAAGAACTTGCTTAACCCCTTAGCTTTAATTGAGACCCTTCCTAGTGTTCCGAGTAATCAGGAGAGAACAACCGCCAATTATTTTTTACTGGCTAAAATGCACTACAACTTTCGTAAAATTCGACGCATTTAATGAAATTTGTAGCACATTTTTTCTCAGTAAAATTCTAATCGCGGTTATTAAGTTCTTCCTCAAAAGATAGGAACTTAGATCGTATAACCTGTGTCGCAGTAACCTCACGGATTTAGGTATAATAAAACAATGAATTTTACTCAACCAGTGCCTCTTAGTCTTTACGTTCATTATCCTTGGTGTATTCAAAAATGCCCTTATTGTGACTTTAACTCCCATACTCTAAGATCCAACGATGAAGCTGCTTATATTAATGCCTTAATTAAGCAGTTAGAGCAAACCTTACCCCAAGTTTGGGGACGACCCATTCAAAGCATTTTTTTTGGTGGCGGCACTCCTAGTTTAATCTCAGAAGAAGGATTAGAGAAGTTCATGTCGCATGCACGGGCATTATTAGGGTTTAAATCAGATATTGAAATCACGCTAGAGGCTAATCCTGGAACGGTAGACTTTAAAAAATTTGCAGGATTTCGTCAGGCAGGTATTAATCGTTTATCTATGGGGATTCAGAGCTTTGCAGATGAAAAACTGCGGTCTTTAGGGAGGATTCACTCAGCAAAAGAAGCTATGTTGGCTATTGAAGCAGCTAAATCGGCAGGATTTAAAAACTTTAATTTGGATTTAATGTTTGCTTTGCCGAATCAAACTCTTAAGGAAGCTTTATTGGACGTGGAAATAGCTCTGTCTTTTAACCCGCCGCACTTGTCACATTATCAGCTCACTTTAGAGCCAAATACACCCTTTTATAAAACCCCTCCTGTGCTGCCAGAAGATGATTTAAGCTGGGAAATGCAGTTAGCTTGTCAAAAACAATTGACAGAAGCGGGGTTTGAACATTATGAGGTGTCTGGGTTTGCCAGGCCTGGTAAAAATAGTCGCCACAATTTAAATTATTGGCAGTTTGGTGATTATATTGGTTTAGGGGCAGGAGCTCATGGCAAGATAACCGACCCTCCACAAGGGAGAATTTGGCGAACCCAAATGCCTGCTTCACCCAGTGGTTATGTTGCAATGATTCAACAGGGCAAAACAGGCAGAGAGCATTTAGTGGCAGACTCTGAAGTGGTTTTTGAATTTATGTTAAACGCTCTTAGGTTGCAAGGAGGATTTGATTTAAGTTTGTTTGAATTGCGGACGGGTTTAGATTTAGGAACTTGGTCAGCAGAGCTGGCTAAAATGGAGTCTAAAGGATGGGTAACTTTAAAAGGAAGTCATTTACAATTAACTTCTTTGGGTAAAACTTATCTTAATGACGTCTTGCAACTATTTTTGTCGTAAAATCTAAATCACTTGCAGCAGGATTTAGGTAAAATTAGAATGGTAAAGATATAAACGGAAATACCTGTGAAACAAGATAATTTTCAACCTAAAATAGTTTTAAATCCAGAATCAGGCTTGGTTTCTGAAGCCAATTTGGCTGCCTGTCAATATTATGGTTTATCGGCAGAAGAATTAGTTAATCAGCCTTTAAATGATTTAGGGCATATGGATTTATTGACGGGTCTGCCAAACCGCAAGTTATTTTTAGATCGTTTACAGCAAGCGGTATTAGAAAGTTTGCGTAGTGATAAAGCTTTAGCGGTACTGTTTGTTGATTTAGATCGTTTTAAACCAGTTAATGACACTCTAGGGCATCATGCAGGAGATCAAGTTTTAAAGTTAGTTGCCGAAAGATTACGGCACGAGTTGCGTGAAGAAGACACTTTAGCAAGGCTAGGTGGCGATGAATTTGTGGTATTGCTTAAAGATGTTCAAACACTAAGTGGCGTAGAACGCGTGGCTAATCAATTATTAAAGCAACTGTCAGAACCTTTTGTGTTAATAGAAGGAGAGGCCGATTTGGGAGGATCTATTGGTGTTGCGGTATATCCTCAAGATGCTAAATCAGCACATGAGTTATTGCAGAAATCTGATTTGGCGATGTATCGTGCGAAGAAAAATGGTCGCAATCAATGGATGTTTTTTCAATCTGAAATGGATTTAGAGGCTCGGCAGCGTTTTGAAATAGAGCAATTTATTCGTCAAGGAATAGAGCAAGATTTACTTGAAATGGTTTTTAATCCTGTTTTTGATACTCGCACTCATCAGCTTTATACTTTAGAGGCGGAGTTAAACTGGCGACAAGGTATTATCAATCCTAAGTATGAAATTGAAGCCATATTAAACATTGCTGGACAGTCTTATCTTGGTTTAGAATTGGGTAAGTGGCAAGTTAAACGAGCCTTGTCATTGTTAAATGATATAACCCCTTACCATTCCAGCTTAACGTTAATGCTTGCAGTAAGCCCAGTTTTTTTTCGTGATAAAAACCTGATTGAATGGCTAGATTACCAAATTACTCAATACCACCTTGAGCCAGAAAGATTGGTATTTTCGTTGTCTCCAGATTGTTTAAGTGTTGAAATGTTAGACGTGGTTAAAAGAGTATCTGAATTAACTAATTTAGGTATTCAGGTCATGGTCGATCAATTCGGGTCTCAGGGAGCTTCATTGTTTCAAATTGCCAACTTAGATTTATCAGGTATTAAAATGATGGACTTTAATCTGTCTATGTCACTATCGCAGATAAGTCGTCGCAACGAAAAGTTGACTGCCGCTTTGTTAAGCTTTGCAGAGCAGTTGCACCCTGTTATTATTGCTACAGGTATTCTTACCCAAGAAGAGTTATCTTTTGTGCAAAGCCAGCAATGTTACTTAGCTCAAGGTTTGTTTTTTGGAGAACAGATTACTGAAAAAAAGCTAGAAGAGAGTCTTTTACAAATAAATAACAAGACCTATTACTTGGTTAATGAAGATGAAGATTATGATGAATATGAATAACTCCTAAATCCTGCAATATCTTGCACTATATACACAATCATCTGCAGTGACTCAGGTGGTCTTTTAAAGCTATTACAAGGATAAAAAATGACCCTTAAAACACGAATGAGAACTCGTTTTCGTTGGATAGCGATAGTCATCATCATTATTCCATTCTTGATTTTCTTAGCTTTTGCTGGGGCAATGATATTTATCGATTTCAATAAATATAAGGTTCAAATTGAAGCGGAGGTAAAGCAGTTTACAGGTCATACCCTTGAAATAAAAGGCGATCTAGATGTAAAAATTATACCTTTTTCCTTAACCATGCAAGAGGTAGCATTAAAAAACCGTCCTGATTTTGATGATTTAAATATTGCAACCTTAAAATCTGCTAGCATTCAAATCTCTTTATGGGATTTATTTATCAATCAAAATATTACGGTGACAGGTTTAGAGCTTAATCAGCCAAAATTATTTTTAAACCGCTTGCCGTCAGGAAAAACTAACTGGCAAGCTTTTGAAAACTTGACACAAAATTTAGCATTCATCCCTAGCCTGCAATCTGTAGCGGGTTTTAAAAAAGTAGCTTATCAAACCGTGAATGTCAGCAATGTTCCTGAGATCATTCAAGAGACCCCTCAAAAGATAGTAACAACCGTTAAATCTGGTTGGCTATTAGGTAGGTTATCAGTTAATGGTGGTGAAATTACTTGGCATGACCAACAGGCAGGCCGTCATATTACTTTAAAAAATATTGAGTTATTGGCTTTTGATCTACGAGCAGACGAGGCATTTAATTTAGCTTTAAAGTTGGATTATGATAATCTTAAAAATCTTCAACCTTTAGCCTTTAATCTAAGTACAGACTTGGCGGTAAGTAATGATTTCTCTGCTTGGTTATTTAGCGATTGGCAAGGGGATGCCATGCTAACCTTGCCTGAGTCGCATTATGCTGAGCAAATACAAATTGATTTAGAGGGGCAGGGTTTATCCCTAGATCTTAAAACTCAGTCAATTGGGATTAAACAAGCTCAATTTAAAGCACTAGAAGCACAAGCTTTATTGAATGGACAGGGGCAGTTTGGTCAAGAATTTTCCTTAGATGGCGAAGTAGATGCTAGAAACTTTTATTTTCCTAGCTGGCAAAAATACTTGAATACAGCAGGCTTTCAGTTTGCTGATTCATCAGCCTTAAATAGGGTAGCGATTGCCTTGCAGTTTAGTTTATATAACACGGGTTTTGCCTTAAATGAAATTGTTTTAAGAGTAGATGACACCACCTTAACGGGAAATGCTTGGAAAAAAAGTCTAGAGCAACCTAAATATTATTTTAATTTTGCAATTGACCATTTAAATCTAGATCGTTATGCGATTAAAATTAAACAAGCAGTAACAAAAACTTATTTACCTTTAGCTTTGCCGATAAGAACTTTAAGAGCATTAAATGCAGAAGGACAAATAAAAATATCTCAGCTTCAGGTTAGGCAGCTAAAATTTAGCGATTTTGATACCACGATTTCTGCTCACAGTGGTGAAATTTATTTTTCTCCTTTGGATGTTAAGCTTTACCAAGGAAATTTGCAGTCTAAATTGAAGTTAGATGTTACTCAAGATACGCCTATTTATGAATGGAAAGGTAAGGTTGAAGAGGTACAGTTAGCTCCCTTTTTGCAAGATGGTTGGCAGCAAAATACTTTTTCAGGAAGCTATTCCGGTTTTTTTAATCTTAAAACCAAAGGCGTAAATGACTATTTGTTGCGCCAGAATATGAATGGTAGTTTTTCAGCTAAGGTATCGCAGGGAGCGGTTACTGGCATGGATTTGAATAGATTATTAGCAGGAAAAAAATCAAATTTAAAGGATCAAACACAATTTAAATTATTAGAAGTGGATGGTAAATTACAAGATGGAGTTTATCATATTTCTAAAATGAATATTTTGAGTGAGCGTTTTTCAGGCATAGGAGTAGGTTCAATTTATTTAACCAACGCTTGGATAGATGTTCGAGTAGATACCTTAGTGAAGCAACCGCCATCAGGTTTAGATGGCTTAACTGGCTTGCAAGTTCCTGTTAATATTAAGGGGCCAATTGCTCATCCTCAATGGTCGGTTGATACTCAAAGAATGTTAAATAATCCTAGCAATCAATCTAAATTTTTTAAAGAGCTTGGAAACTTGCTAGGGTTAACTCAGTAAAAAGAGTAGGAAAAATAAGCTATTTTTTGACAAAAATTAAATCCCATACACCATGTCCTAGACGCTGTCCTCGTTGTTCGAACTTGGTAAGGGGGCGGTAATTTGGACGCAGGGTATATTTATTTTCACCTGATAAGTTAGTGTATTCGGTGGCTTGCGACATGGTTTTTATCATATGCTTAGCATAGTCCTGCCAGTCAGTTGCCATGTGAAAATGTCCGCCTGTTTTTAAATGTTTAGCAATGGTACTAGCGAATTCTGGTTGTAAAATACGGCGCTTTTTGTGTTTAGTTTTATGCCAAGGGTCAGGAAAAAACAAATAAACACTGTCTAGGCTATTTAGAGTAATTTGTTTTGCTAATATTTCAATGGCATCGTGATTAAATATCCTAACATTAGTTAAGCCTTTTTCTGCTACCAGTTTTAGTAAAGCACCAACGCCAGGTCGGTGTACCTCTATACCAATATAATTATTTTCAGGATGGTTTTCAGCCATGATGGCTAAACTATTTCCCATGCCAAAGCCAATTTCGATAATGGTAGGAGCGTTGTCTCTTTTAAATACAGTATTTAAATCTAATAGAGAGTCTGCTGGCTCTAGTCCATAAATTGACCATAGGTTATCAATGGCAGTTTGTTGTGCTTGTGAAAGTCGCCCTTGCCTTAAAACAAAACTCTTAATACGATGTTTTTCAATAGGAACGGGGGGATTAATACTGGCGATTTTTATAGGCATGATGTTTGTTTCAAAAAAATCGTATAATACCTCAAATATATATACTTAAAGAATTTTTTCAAGTAAAAAGCTTAATTCGCAAGTAGAAATTATGGTTATTGCACAAGTCCTTGATGCACCTAGCAAATTTCAAAAAAGCTTTGTCACCACTTAGGTGACTACGGTTTTTTAAAATTCGCTATGCACATCAATTACTTACACACTAACTCATAATTCTACTTGCGGATTAGGGAAAAAGGAGAATCAACATGTCTAGAAAAGTAATGTGTGCCAAAATGGGAGAGGAATTAGATGGGCTAGAATTCAGTCCTTTTCCGGGCGAATTGGGACAAAAAGTTTTTGATACTGTCTCTAAAGAAGCGTGGAAGCAGTGGCTATCTCAGCAAACTATTTTAATTAATGAATATCGTTTGTCGAGTTTAGATAAAAAAGCTCAAAGCTTTTTAAAAGAAGAAATGCAAAAATTTTTATTTAGCGGTGAAGAAGTTGCTATGCCGAAAGAATTCAATGCTGTTTAAACTTTCCTTAACTTAAATAAGTATCCTTTTATATGTCCAACCTGATTAATACTATACTACCCCAAGAAAAACAAACAGTTTTGCTAAAATTTAAGTTCCTAAAAAGTTAAAATTAAACTAGTAAAGCTTAAAACTAAGGGGTAATAACATGAGTAAAAAACGAACAACATACAGCACGGAGAGACCTTTGCATAATTCATCACTCTCCCTGCTCAAATTGGTAAAATAACAGCCA
>CAZRMK010000082.1:0-8224 GCA_964601165.1 uncultured Piscirickettsiaceae bacterium
AAATGCGAAATCTACAGGATTATTCCGTTTGAAATTTACAATTAGGATTAAGAACAGAAAAATAAACGATATAAACCTGATGAGTTAGTTGTTTTTAGGAGTTTTTAGGGGTTTTTGAATAGAATATGAGAAATTTAAGGTATTATTTTTTTCAAAAAAATATAATAGTTAAAGTTCGAGGCTGAATTTATAGATTATGCAAAGGTCTCTACTAATATTCAAGGTTTCTTTACTTCGGGTACAGACTTATTAATTGTGCGGTTTTTGCTTTATTTGCTGTAGTTTTTTGGTGCTGAGCATGCAATTGTTCTATTGTTTGGCAAATATCGGTCAAGGATTTATCTTTTAACGGTTTGTTATTAAATAAGTGCTCTTTTAGATTTTTCTGTAAAGTCATTAAAACTTTATCTTGCGTTAAAAAAGAATGTTGTTTAAGTTCTTTTTGTAGGGCGGTATAACAAATATTGACGGCTGGTAAGGGGTTTTGTTTGCAGAGTTCGTCCCATTCTGAAATTAGATTTTTTTGTGGGTTACTCGTGCCAAGGTTAAGAGGGTTATGCTCAATTTGTTTGGAGTGTTTGAGCTTTTTTCTAAATAATAGTCCTAGGGTTATCAACCATAAAATGGCAAAAATAACAGTTAAAACTATCCATAAAGTATTATTCTGATTTTCTATATTTAGTTGTTCAGCTATTTCATTTTCAGCAAAAACCCTAACATTATTTTCTGTAGGTGAGGTTAGTTCATTTTCGCTTAACGCAGGCAGAATGATTAAAGTTTTTCCTGGTAGGTTTAGAGTTTCTATTTGCTTGGTCTGGGTGTTCCACCAATCTAGTTGAATGTCTGGTAGGGTTATTTGACCTGCCTGTATTGGAACCAGTGCCATTTTATAAACTTTTTGGCTAATAACACCAGAAATTTTACCTTTTTCATTAGTTTGCGGAGCATTGGGATAAATTTTTAAACCAGTTTGGTTGTTAAAAATAAGTTCTGGTAGTTGTGAAGCTAATTGACCTATGGCTTTAAGCGTTAAGGTACGGGTGATGCTATCACCAACATGAATTTTTTGATTAGCGTCAGTCTGCCATACCTCAGTTAGTTCTAAACTTTTAGCAGGAATCCATCTTTGGTCGGCTGGAAAGTTAGCTGGTACAGGTTTTACCTGTAGGGTAATTGCTTGTGATTTATTTTGGATTTGCAGGAGCTGTCTAGCAAATTGCAGGCGTCCAGATATTTCTTGTTCAGGAATGATTATTTCGCCACTTTTTTGCGGATAAAAAGCATAGCTCCATTCAAAAACTTGATAAATGTTGTCATTAATCTTTTTATTATACCTTTTAAATTGATCTTGTAATTCTTTAACGATAGCATTATCAAAAAGAGGAGGGTGCAAGCCGCCAGAAATTAAAGTTCCTCGATGATAGAAACGTAAGGTATAAATAACTTCTTCTTGGATTTTAACTGCGGTTTTATTAACGCTAGCTTTTATAAAACTGGGTTCTGTTTGCTTCTGGAGATAATAAGGTATTGCGGAAACAAAAATAGCTTTAGGTTGGCTAATCGCTCCTTCAACTTCAAAGCTAGGAATTATTAGCTCACCTTGTCGTTTAGGTGTAATTTGAGCAAGCCATTCTGCTCGAAGTTCATGCCTACCATTTACAGTTAGTATTAGATTGCTACGTTGAGTTCCTAAAATATGAAATTGATCTTTTAAGAGATTAAAGTCTGGCTTATTTAAGTGGGGTTGAAAGTCGGCGATAATTTTTATATTTAAAATATCTCCCATTTCAATTTGAGTTCTATCTACATTTAAAGTTATATTTGCTGCCGATATATTGGCAGAAAAAAATATTAGAAGGAATGAAATTAATGTTAGAGAGATCTTTGCATAATTAAACTGTACTTTAATTATGCAAAGGTCTCTTGGTAGTGGATTAGTCTTTACCATATTTTATCCGTAGATGATTGTTGGCTAGATTGAGTCTTATATTGATGTTTAAATTTTCGTTGTAAAAACAAGCCAGGTTCATCAGGAATTCGTCTTAACCAAGCTTGTTTGGCTTGCCGTTGCTCTGCTTGGGATTGTTTTTCTTCTGCTGTGAGTTTATCTGCGGCGAGGTCGCCCATTGCTTGGTCAGCATCAGCTTGATCTTGCTGCCCGCCTAGTTTTCCAGCCTTTTGGTCACTGCCATCTTCACCTTGATGCTTGTCATCGGCATCTGAGGTTAACTTTTGTTCTGATTTTTGATCTGACTCTTCTGCTTGACCTGGTTTATTTTGTTCGCTTTCTTGGCTTGTTTTATCGGCATTACCTTTTTGGCTTTCTTCTTGGTTATCTTCTTTATTTTGGCTGTTATCTGGCAGCGGATCTTTGCTTTGGTTGTTTGATTGATCGCGAGTTTGATCATCAGACAGCATTTCTGCAGATTTTTGCTGGGGATCTTTTTGTTCTTGCTCTGCTGGAGACTTTTGTCCAGTGCCTTTTTCAGCCTTCTCTTGTTCCTTTTGATTTAATAAGCTATTTATAAGTTGTAAATTAGCCTGTGCTTTAGCATGATTTGGCATCTTTCTTAAAGCTGCTTGATAGGCTTGTTTTGCTTCTTCCAGCCTACCAAGTTGTGCTAAAGAATTGCCTAAATTGTAATAACCTCTGGCTGTTTTATCTAGTGAAAACTGTTCGGCGGCTTCTTCAAACCTTCCTAAACGATAAAAAGTAACTCCTCTCCAAGCTGGGTCTTCAAATCTAATCTCGGCACGGGTATAGTCATTTTCTTGCCAGAAAAGATATCCTTGTTTATCAAGAGTTAGAAAAAAATCTGCAAACCTTAATTCAGATTTCTCAGCAAAAGTAGGAGGGGAGTAAAGCAAAGTGGTTGGTAGTAATAATACTAAACTAAAGCTTAATAACCAGCCACGACGAAAAGCCAAAGCCGCTAATAAAATAATGGCAAATAGCAGATAAGTCCCTTTATCTAACCACTGGCTAAGTTTTTTATCGGCTGCTTCATCTTCAGAGACTGCAGTTGCCAGGCTGGGGGGGAGCAGTGTTTGAATGTCTTTGTTGCTTAATCCTAAAGGGGCAATGCTGGCATTAACGCTTCTAGCAAAATTTACCAGTCGTTCATAAGGTAGTTGGGCAATAACAATTTGTCCTTGCGCATCTTGCAGTAAACCCTGCCTAGGAAGATTAATAGGAGCACCGTTTTTGGTTCCTACTGTTAAAATACTGAGGCTATGGGGAATGTTGTTAAAAAAATCTTTTAAAGCTGGTTTTTGATGCCTTCCTAAATCGTCTGTTATCCAAATAATATGCCCCTTTTTTACTTTTGCTCCCTCTAGTAATTGTTGTGCTAGCTGCATAGCCACAATGGGGTTTGAGCCAAACAAGGGCATCATTGTAGGGGTGAGGGTCCTGGCAAGGCTGAGTAGGGTTTGGTTGTCTTGTGAAATAGGGGTAATGGCATGAGCTGTGCCAGCATAGACTACCATTCCCATCGCATATTGAGGATAAGTTTCAAGTAGGTCTATAATTTTATGTTTGGCTCGGGTAATGCGATCAGGTCTTAAATCATCAGCAAGCATAGATAGTGATAAATCTAAGACAATAACATTGCCCTGTAAACTTTTTTCTGCTGGAACTTTTACTTCTTGCCAAGTAGGGCCACTCAAGGCGATAATGCTTAGTAGCCAAATAAAAAGTAGCCCAGTTATGCCCCAAGGAAAAGGTTTCTTCACGCCCCTGTCGGGCAATAAAACTTCTCTAAAAGCTGGGTCAATAATGTTGTCCCATGAACCTTGCTTAGTTTGTCGGTAAATAAGTTTCCAGAGTAAAATAACTAAAGGAATTAGGGCAAGCAACCATTCGGGTCTAATAAAGTGGAAGCTCATTTTTTCTTTCTCAGTTGGCTGAAAGGTTTCATTTGCCGTAATTCTTCAATGTAGAGAAAATTAAATAACCTTACGAAGGCGATGCTAAAAGATAGGATTAAAAACAACCCTAAAGGCCAAATGTATAATTCAGTGCGTAAACGAAAGTGGTGTACTTCATGTTCGGTTGATTCTAGTTGATTAATGGTTTGGTAAATTTTATTTAGTTGGTTGGTATCTGCGGCATGAAAAAATTGTCCTTGGGTAATCTCTGCAATGCTTTTTAAGCTGGTAATGTCCATATCTCGAGTAGACATGCGAGATTGACCAATGCCAATGGTGTGTATTTTTAACCCTGCTTGTCGGGCTTTTTTAGCCGCTTCAAGAGGTTGAGATACGCCAGCAGTATTGGAACCATCCGTCAGTAAAATTAGTACAGTTTGATCTGCTCTTTGTGTTTGTTGAATAGAGTCTAAATGCTTTAAAGTTAAACCTATAGCATCGCCTATAGCGGTATTATTACCCGCCATGCCAATGGCTGTTTCTGATAACAGTGTTTTTACGGTGTTTAAGTCATGAGTGAGTGGGCTTTGAATAAAAGCTTGAGTACCAAATACTACTAATCCTAATCTGTCTCCTTGACGCTGTTGGATAAATTCATTTACCACACTTTTAACTGCGGTAAGACGATCAACTCTTTCCCCTGCAACCATCATATCTGGTTTTTCCATAGAACCCGATAAATCGACGGCTAAAATAATATCTTTTCCTGTCACGGTAAAAGGGGTGGGAGTTAAGAACCAGACAGGACGCATTGCAGCGAGAATTAACAGCACCCAGAGTAATAACAGCAGAGTTGGGATAGATTTAGGTTTACGAGCAGGAGCAAATAAATATTGGGTATTGAGTTGGTTAGAAAGGCGTTGCATAATGTGTGGTGCTAGCAGAGGAGTTTGGTATTGTTCGGCTGGTTTCCACAGGCGAATAATTATCCAAGGAAGAGGTAAAAGAGCAATCATCCACGGCCATATAAACACCATGTTTTCCCAATAATGAAACAGATCACTTATCATTTATGATGACCTCTTATCCAAGCTTTGCTATAGGTAAGAAATTCTTCCTGATCTTTTTGTTGGTTTTTTTGTGGATCTTTTTGTGAGGAATTGGATTGGTAGGCAGATTGTAAAGTTTTTAACAAACTCTTAGGTTGTTCAATGTAAAGAGCCGTTTCTTGTAGAAAAGTTAACCATTTTTTGCCTGATAGTGATGAAACTTGCAAGCGTCCATAGTGGGTAATGGCAACTTGTTTAAGTAGTTGATTAACCGCTAACAAGGTCTCTGGCGGATTTAAATCTTTAGCAATAAGGTCTTTAAATTTTAGCGCGGCTTCACGGCGATAACGATTGCTTTGATAGCTTACCCAATAATGCCACCCAATACCAATTGTTAGTATTAGGCCTCCAATAATAAGAATCCAAACAGCAGCGGCTAAAGGCCACCATGTAATCGGCTCTGGTATTTGAATATCCTGTAGTTGTGACAAAGCTGCTTGGCTTAACATTACCTAAGAACTCCTCGTTTAAATAATGCCTCTACCGCCTGTTCTTGTGCAGAAATAGCGATCAAAGGAACTTTTATTCGGTTAAACTTTTGTTGAGCTTGCAGCCAAAGAGATTGGTAATGTTGGGCATACTCTGCTTGGAACTTAGATTCTGAAGAATTCAGTTGTAATTCATTTTGACCATCAGTTAGTCGAACTAAGCCCAATTTGGGAAGCTTGCTTTCAATCTCATCAAAGATATGAATCGCATTAATGTCTAGGTGTCGTTTCAAATTTTGTAATAGGCTATGAGCTTGTTGAGGAAATTGAATTAGATCACCGATTAAAAATATTTTTTGTCCAGGTTTAGTTTGTTTTTGAATTTGTTTAAGGGCTTGAATCCAGTCAAGAGGGTTCATTTTAGAGGGTTTTTTTAGTTGTTTTTGTAATTCCAACCCCGCATGAAACAACTTCATCAAAGCTTGCTGTTGATGTTTTGGTTCTATCCATTGGCTGGTTTGGTGGCTAAAAATCAAACCACCAATTTTATCTCCTTGGTTAAGGGTTGCCCAAGATATGGCAGATAATACTTGCATCGCTTGATCAGTTTTGAAGCGAATACGTGAGCCAAAAAATAAATTTGGGGTTTGTTCTACTAGGCAAAGAACAGGTTTATCAATCTCTTCGGTAAAGATTTTAGTGTGAGTTTCTTGAGTTCTAGCACTAACTCGCCAGTCAATATGACGAATATCATCTCCCGCTTGATATTGGCGTACTTCACTAAACTCCATCCCGCGGCCTTTTTGTAAGGTACGGTGATTTCCTCCGCTTTGCGACACTAGACTTTGTTGACGAGCAAGTTTACGATGTTTCACATGAAACCTTATTGCCAGCAATTCATCTAGTTTAGAATAGGGGGAAGGGGAAGTTTTTGCCATAAGTTCTCCTACAGTATGCTAAACAACAGGAACAAGGGTTAAAATTTCATCAACAACTTTATCAGTGGTTAGACCTTCTGCTTCGGCTTCAAAACTGAGTAATAGTCGATGGCGTAATACATCATGGGTGACGGTTTGCACCTCTTCAGGACTCACAAAGTCTTGCCCTTTTAGCCAAGCCAAAGAGCGTGCGGTGCGTGATATTGCAGCGGTAGCCCTTGGGCTTACACCGTAATCAATCCAGCGAGCAAGGTTTTCGGTATATTTTTGAGGCTGACGAGTCGCCATGACAATTTCTACAATATAAGTTTTAACCGCCTCTGCCATATGAAGATCAAGAATTTCTTTACGAGCGGTAAATAAATCGCTTTGCGAAAGTTGCGATGGTACTTGAACTTCTACCTCTTTAGCTTCATTTTCAATTAAGGATAAAATTTGTTTTTCGCTATCCCTGTCTGGGTAGTCAATTTGAACATGCATGAGAAAGCGATCAAGTTGTGCCTCTGGCAAGGGGTAGGTGCCTTCTTGCTCGATAGGATTTTGAGTTGCCATTACCATAAAGAGTTTTTCTAACGGCATGGTTTTACCACCAACACTAACTTGTTGTTCGCCCATAGCTTCAAGTAAAGCCGCCTGAACTTTAGCTGGGGAGCGGTTAATCTCATCTGCGAGAATAAGATTGTGAAAAATCGGTCCAGCTTGAAACTCAAATGTTCCAGTTTGTGAACGGTAGATATCTGTGCCAGTAATATCAGATGGTAGTAAGTCTGGCGTAAACTGAATGCGTTGAAAATCCCCTTCAATGAGTTCCGCAAGGGTTTTAATTGCCTTAGTTTTAGCCAGCCCAGGTGGTCCCTCAACTAGTAAATGACCGTCAGACAGTAACGCCAGTAACATTCTTTGGGTTAAATGTGGCTGGCCAATAATTTGCTGGTTTAAGTAATCTTGTAGGCGATTAACTTTTGTAACAAGGGACATGAGCATCCATTCAATAAACAATTCAAAAAGGTAGTATAACTCAAATTGCTATCTATACCCATGAATAGACATTGACACAGGAATGCTTTTCAAGCTATTGATTATGCAAAGGTCTCAATTTAAGTATAACTTTAAAGTCGCCAGTAATTTTGGCAAGTTGATGGGCTTGGCTAAGTATTCATTCATACCTGCTTCTAAGAAGCGTTCCTTGTCGCCTGTCATTGCATTAGCGGTTAAGGCGATAATGGTTAAAGTGGTTTTTTTTGTTTGTAACTCCCATTCACGAATACGTTTAGTCGCTTCAATACCGTTTAAGTTAGGCATGCTTTCATCCATTAACACTAGGTCATACTTGGTTTTTTTAACTAATTCAATTGCTTCTAAATCATCATTGGCGATGTCAAAAGAAAGCCCTTGTTTTTTTAAAATAGCACTCATTAGCATTTGGTTGGTTTTGTTGTCTTCTACTAGTAGCAGATGCCCTGAAAGTTTTGAGTTAGAAGGCTCCGTTGCTGGATCTTCTGCTTTTAAGCATACCTGTTTAGCGGGAATACTAAAATAGAAGCGACTACCCTTGCCTAGCTCTGATTCTAATTCAAGTTTGCCGCCTAACATTTCAACTAGTTTTGAGCTAATCGCAAGACCTAGCCCAGTTCCTCCATACTGGCGTGTTGTTGAAGTTTCTGCTTGTGAAAAGGCATCAAGAATATGACTCAGAGATTCTCTGGATAAGCCAATTCCTTGATCTTGAGTAGAGCAAATTAACTGATTTTTTTGGCTCTTCTCCGCCATTGTGACACTTTCCCCTCAATTCCCCCGTAAAACATAGAGCAATCATCAGGTACAGCGGTTTGTCTTATCTTCAGTTTAAAATAATCCGTATCTAAAATACCACGAGCTC
>CAZRMK010000083.1:0-7980 GCA_964601165.1 uncultured Piscirickettsiaceae bacterium
CAAAATGATGCCTTGATGCTGAAAACTTGGCGTTGCCAGAATTTTAATCAGTTGTTAAGTGTCTCCTTAAATAAAAAAAACTTGATTATCGTCACGGTTAAAGAGAAAATACGCGTATTACTAGAGCCTAAATCCTGCAAGTGCTTGCACACATATAGCACAAGTTCTTGATTCATATATCGAATTTTAATTCTTCGGGAATATCAATAAGTATTCCGCTAGAATTGAAATCACTCTATAAATCAACATCTTGTACTATATACGCACAATCACTTACAGGATTTAGGTATAATTATTAATATTTTTACAATAAACTGGAGAATTCCATGAGTAGCATTGAAGATAGAGTTAAGAAAATCGTTGTTGAGCAGTTGGGTGTTGAAGAGTCACAAGTCACTGCTGATGCATCATTCATTGATGATTTAGGGGCGGATTCTTTGGATACTGTAGAGCTAGTAATGGCTTTGGAAGAAGAGTTTGATTGCGAAATTCCTGATGATGAAGCAGAAAAGATTTCTACTCTAGCGCAAGCAACTTCTTATGTGAAATCAAACTTGGACTCTTAATTTTTATAAGGGTCTAAACCCCAAATCCTTACATAGAAACACGATGTTAGCACAAGTTTTTGAAAAATCTACCACTTTAAAATATTACGCCGAACCTATCGGTGCGATTACATATTTAAAAATGCTATATTTTCCAAAGGGTTGCACTATCGTTCGCATTTCTATATAAGAATTGGGGTAAGAAAGAAGCCGTTCTTACGGCTTTTTTTGTATCTGGAATCACTAGTGTCCGATTAAAAAAATATAACTGATATTTCTTGCATCCTATTGATTTATCAGCACTTATTATTTAGACGCTCTAAAGACAAGTTCGACAAGACACTCTTTATTAGGAGATTATACGGTTAATTTCTGCCGATATTTCCCATAAAAATGGTTTTATCAAACTTGTTTTCAGGGCTAACAGTAAAATAAATTTTGATAAATCAACAATATATAAACAGGGTCAGTTATAGTTTTTAAACCGGACACTAGTGATCTGGAATAATGTTTCTAGCCTTAAATTAAGGGCAAGGGGTGTGTTTTGGGTTAGCTATAATGGTTAGAAGGAATTAATTTTGAGCAAACGTAGAGTTGTTATTACAGGTTTAGGATGTGTTACGCCTTTAGGAAATGATGTGCAATCAACATGGGATGCTATTTTAGCGGGAAAAAGTGGTATAGCCAGCTTAACTGGTTTCGATACAACAGGTTTTTCGGTTACTATTGGTGGACAGTTAAAAGGCTTTGATATTACGCAATACATCTCGGCAAAAGAAGCCAAAAAGATGGATCCCTTTATTCACTATGGCATTGCGGCAGGTACTCAAGCTTTGCAAGATTCAGGACTTGAAGTGACGGATGAAAACTCTCATCGCATTGGCGTGTCAATAGGTTCTGGAATTGGAGGAATTTCTTCCATTGAAAAACAACATGCCATTTTGATGAAATCTGGAGCACGGCGGGTTTCGCCTTTTTTTGTACCGAGTTCTATTATTAATATGATTTCAGGTAATTTTTCGATTATGCATGGTTTAAAAGGTCCTAATATTGCCATTAGTACTGCATGTGCGACAGGAACACACAGTATTGGAGATGCCGCGCGTATGATTCAGTATGGTGATGCTGATGTCATGGTAGCAGGGGGAGCTGAATATGGTACAACCCCTCTAGGAGTCGCAGGCTTTGCGGCATCTAGGGCATTATCTACTCGTAATGATGATCCAACAACGGCTAGTCGTCCATGGGATAAGGGGCGAGATGGCTTTGTTTTAAGCGATGGTGCAGGGGTGGTGGTGCTAGAAGAATATGAGCAAGCGAAAGCTCGTGGAGCAAATATTTATGCAGAATTTGTGGGTTTTGGTATGTCTGGCGACGCACATCACATGACAAAACCTGCTGAGGGTGGAGAGGGTGGTGCGCGTTGTATTGCTTTGGCATTACAAAATGCACAGTTAAATCCACAACAGATTAATTATATTAATGCTCATGGTACGTCTACTCCTGCGGGTGATGTCTGTGAGGCGGCAGCTATTAAATCTGTTTTTGGGGAATATGCTTATGATTTGGCGGTTAGTTCAACTAAGTCGATGACAGGACATGCACTTGGAGCAGCAGGTGGTATGGAAGCGGTGTTTACTGCTTTGTCGATCAGTCAACAAGTAATGCCTCCTACCATGAATTTAGAAGACCCAGAAGAAGGTTGTGATTTAGACTTTGTGGTAGGTGAAGCTCGCCAAGCAAAAATTGACTATGCCGTGTCTAATTCTTTAGGCTTTGGAGGCACTAATACTTCTATTGTTTTGGCGTTCCATAATTAAACCTAAATTCACATTCTTATAAAAAACTCGGTAGCGCTTGCTTACTGCCGAGTTTTTTTTATCATAGTACAGCGATTGATACTTGATGTTTAGGAGACCTCTAATCTTTAAGCACTATTCCATAACCTTTTTCCAAATACTAACAACAAAACCTCGTTCTGAGGTAAATTCTGCTTGAGAGATTAAAGAAGAGTTATTCTGTAAAGCAAGACGGTGATAACGCGATCGGTAGGATTGATAAATCCCTTCTAGTTTTTCTGATTCATCTGCCGTTAATAAGCCAGCTAGTCTAATTGTTTTTAAACAACGAACATTATCAGAGTAGAGTGCAAGTTTAGGGTGATGCTTTGTATAATTTAAAATAAAATATTGCA
The DNA here is from genome assembly GCA_964601165.1 of uncultured Piscirickettsiaceae bacterium. Taxonomy (GTDB): domain Bacteria; phylum Pseudomonadota; class Gammaproteobacteria; order Thiomicrospirales; family Thiomicrospiraceae; genus Thiosulfativibrio. The sequence goes on from CAZRMK010000083.1 coordinate 2,740, forward strand.
CCATAAATTCAATATCTACAACCCCTCCTAGCCCATGTTTTAAATCAAAAGAATCTCCTGTAGTTTTATCTAAACTTTCGCGCATTTTTTGACGCATATCTATTACTTCTTGTTTAATATTTGATTCTTCACGAGATTTTTGTAAAAATTCTTGTTTAAATTCTTCAAATATTTGACCTGCTTGCTTACCTCCTGCAATGACTCTAGCTCGCACCAGTGCTTGGTGTTCCCAAACCCAAGCTTTATTTTCAATATAGAGTTTATAATTTTCTAAGCTAGTAACTAGCATACCGCTATTACCATTCGGTCTAAGCCGCACATCTACCTCATACAGCTTGCCAGTTGGCATCATAGAGGTTAATAAAGAGATGATTTTTTGTCCCATTCTTAAAAAATAAATACTATTTTCTAGCTGTTTCTTCCCTTGGCTTAAAGAAGAACTATCAACTCCACTATACAAAAATACTATATCAAGATCTGAGCCATAACCTAACTCTACTCCGCCCATTTTTCCATAACCTAATACTATAAAAGGGATCTCATCCAAATTGGATTCTACAATTTCACCTGGTAAACCATGTTTTTGATTCATTAATAACCAAACATAGCGAACCACCGATGCCATCACTGCTTCTGCAATCCAAGTTAAATAGTCGCTCACTTTCATAACTGGTAAATGCCCTGTAATATCAGCCATTGCAACTTTAAAAACCTGCAGATGCTTCCATTGACGCAAGATATTCATATAAGTTTCATCATCTGCTTGGTATTGCTTTTGTAATTGCAAAGCTTCCTTCATCAGCTCCTGCTGTTCTAACGGGTTAATAGCATTTTTCTCATCCAATAACTGATCCATTAAGGATGGGTATTTGGACAGCATTTCAGACATCCATGGACTTAAACTACATACTTGAACTAGATTTTTTAAAACATGGGTATTTTCAATCAACAAAACAAAATAAACGCTACGACGCAGAATGCTTTCTACTACTCGTAACACCCGTTCTAAAGTTTGGATTTGACAAGCTTTAACCACAGCTACTTCAGCAAGAAGAAGGGGCATTACCTTATCTAAACGCTCCCTAGATTCTGCTGGTAATCTTTGTACTTTGGGAGAAGCTTGAAATTGCTTGGTGAGACGATGCACTTCTGCGGCATTGTCAAAGCCTAAAGAGTTATCTGTTAATAATGAATCAACATCCAACAACCAAGCTTCTTCAAAACCATTATTCTCGGTGGATTCTTTATCTTCTATAGTAAAAACCTTATCAAACTGTTCTTGAACTATTTCTCTATGCTGAGTTAAAGCTTCTAAAAAATCTGCCACAGTTTTATAATTCATTGCGATAGCTAAAGCTTGCAACGGTTTTTCATCAGTAGGTAAGCTATGCACCTGTTGGTCATTCCACTCTTGAATACGGTTTTCAGCACGTCGTAAAAAATGATAGGCGAGCGTTAAATCACTCACAACAGATTGTTCTAAAAACTCTTGCTTGCCTAGTTCTGCCAGCATCGGTAGCAAAGAACGTCCTTGCAACTGTGAAATTCTACCGCCATGAATGAGTTGAAATACCTGCACGATAAATTCAATTTCTCTAATGCCTCCTGGGCCTAGTTTAAGGTTATCTTCCATGCCGGCTTTCTTCACTTTAGCACTGATTTGACGTTTTAAATCTCGTAAAGAGTCTAATGCACTAAAATCAACATACTTTCGATACACAAAAGGCTTTAAGATTTGTAACAATTCCTTACCTTTTTTGATACAGCCAGTCATCAATCTCGCTTTGACCAAAGCGTACCTTTCCCAAGCACGACCGTGTAAAGCATAATAATTTTCCATACTGGTAAAAGTTACAACTAAAGGACCTGTTGATCCAAAAGGTCGTAATCGCATATCTACTCGGTACACAATACCATCCTCAGTAAAGTCCGCTAAAGACTTATTCATGGCTTGTGCTAAGCGAATAAAAAACTGCTCATTCTCTAAATTTTGCCGTTCTCCGTTGGTGCGACCACGTTCAGGGTAAACATAAATCATATCAATGTCAGATGAAAAGTTAAGCTCTTGCCCTCCCAGCTTACCCATGCCCAGCACCAGCATAGTTTGCACCTCTCCAGACTCTTCACTTATCGGTTGCCCGTAGCGTTCTACCATTGCTTTATAATGCCAGTCCATTGCGGTTTGCACCAAAATATCTGCTAAATCTGAAGCGTCTCTTAAGGTTTCATCTAAGCTTGCCAAACCAGATAAATCACGAATCGCAATCCTTACCATCTGCTCATTACGGTAATTTCTTAAGGCTTTATTAAGCTCTAGCAAGTTTGCAGAAACCATAACCTTTGTTTTTCCTTGACGGATTAACCTTTCAGGTTCATAGGCTTCTTGCCAATACTTCTCTTCTGCCCACTCTTTGTGGCGATTGAGTTGCTGTTCTAGATAAAGACTTAAGGGCTTTACCTTGTCAATTAAGTTCATTTTTTTACCTCTTTTATGAAATTCTAGTCTTTCACTAGGACGCACCAACTAATTTGGAATAACGCACCACAATAAATCAAATAAAAATCATTGTCATCTAATATAAGCTTAAAAATACCAAAAAATACTGGTAACTTGATAATTTTAAAAAGGTTTATAGAGTGTGGCACACAACAAGCTTAAGAAAGGTTGAATAGTATTTTATTATCACAAAACTAAACACCTAGAGGTTAAGTATGAAACTTATTGTTGCAATTATCAAACCTTTTAAGCTAGATGACGTGCGTGAAGCCCTGCATGAAGTAGATATTCACGGCATGACCGTCACGGAAGCAAAAGGATTTGGCCGTCAAAAAGGTCACACAGAAATTTATCGTGGAGCAGAATACGCGATTGAATTTTTACCCAAAGTTCGCATTGAAGTTGCGGTTGCTGAAGACAAGGCTGAATCGGTCATCGAAGCCATCGGCAACGCTGCCCGTACTGGAAAAATTGGTGATGGCAAAATTTTTGTCATGCCAATAGAGCAAGCCGTTCGGATTAGAACCGAAGAAACTGGCGAAATTGCCCTTTAACAAAAGCTTAAATAAATAAAGGATGAATAACATGGATCAAACTATAGAACTAAGTTATGCCCTAGACACTTTGTACTTCCTAATGTCTGGTGCTTTAGTAATGTGGATGGCAGCAGGTTTTGCCATGCTCGAAACAGGTCTGGTGAGAACTAAAAATACCACCGAAATTTTGGCTAAAAATATTGGACTGTTTGCAATTGCTTGTACTATGTACATGCTCGTTGGCTACAATATTATGTACCCTAGTGAAGCCGTTAACAGCTTTATCCCAGGATTTGGCTTTTTACTTGGTGGCGACTACACAACTGCAGTGGTTCTTGCAGGTGGAGAAGGAGCTCCTTACTATTCTGCTATGTCAGACTTTTTCTTCCAAGTAGTCTTCGTTGCAACGGCGATGTCAATCGTATCTGGAGCAGTTGCTGAGCGTATGAAACTTATGGCATTTTTTGCATTTGCCATTGTCTTCACTGCCTTAATTTATCCTATTCAAGGATTTTGGAAATGGGGTGGTGGATTCTTAGATGAACTAAACTTCCTAGATTTTGCTGGTTCTGGTGTAGTTCATATGGCAGGTGCAACTGCGGCTTTAGCGGGGGTATTATTGCTAGGAGCTCGTAAAGGTAAATATGGTCCAAATGGTGAATCTCGTGCTATTCCTGGCGCTAATCTACCTATGGCAACATTAGGAACCTTCATTTTATGGTTAGGCTGGTTTGGATTTAACGGCGGATCTCAACTACAAATATCTACCGTTGAAAATGCTAATGCCGTAGCTATGATTTTTGTCAATACCTTAATGGCAGCTTCTGGTGGTGTTATAGGTGCATTAATTTTATCCAAATTAAAATTTGGTAAAGCTGATCTAACCATGATGTTAAACGGAGCACTTGCTGGTCTAGTTGCCATTACGGCGGAACCCTTAACCCCTTCTGCACCTGTTGCTCTCCTTATTGGTATGGCTGGTGGTATGATCGTAGTTATGTCAATATTAATTCTAGACAACAAGTTCAAAATTGATGATCCAGTTGGAGCTATCTCAGTTCACGGTGTAGTCGGTATCTTTGGTTTGATCGCGGTAACTTTCACTAACCCAGATGCATCTCTTGTGTCTCAACTAATAGGTATAGGAGTTATCTTTGCATGGGTGTTTGGAGCAAGCTTAATTGTTTGGTCAATTATAAAAGCTGTATCTGGAATTCGTGTCTCTGAAGAAGAAGAATACGAAGGTCTCGATCATTCTGAGTGTGGCATGGAAGCCTACCCAGAATTTACTAAAAGCAGATCTTAACAACTCAGTTTTTCTATAAGGAAACAAATAAAAAGCCCGCTTTTATAGCGGGCTTTTTATTTGGCTGAAAGATGGAAAACTTATAACTATTTTAACCCGTCATTGAATTATGCAAAGGTCTCACTCTATAAACTACGAATTCTATACAAAAAATTATGCAACTTATCCTTCCAAGTCAACTCTGATTTTAACTGCGAAAATTGCAAGACCACAGGCTGAGTATTAGGATTATTCAACGGATGATGATACCAATCCATCAACTCCTCATATTCCATTCCCGAATCCAAAGCAATCAGTTGCCAAGGCAAAGGCACCTTATCCCCAAACGATTCTGGTCCAGCAGGTAAAACTTCAATCGCAACTTTATTTTGCACTACTACAGATTTAAACTTACCTCCTTCTGTCCAAATACGAATAACCTCACCTTTTTCTAGCAAAGTACCATAAGGCAAAAAAAGATAACTAGCTTTAAGGCTAGAAACAGAATTATCTGCTAAAGGCGGGCCTTCAGGAAACTCAAATTTACAATAACCACCCGAACAACAAGACATTTATTCCCCTAAAGTAAAAAGTTAATTAGAACCTAAGTCCTGTAAATGATTGTGCATATGTGTGCAAGGACTTGCAAGACAAGCACTTGCAATATTTAGGTAGAAAGTTATTCCACCTAGAGACCTTTGCACGAAAACCGCTTGCAAGATCTCATTTTATAGGATAATAGCATAAGCACAATAATGGAAAATAAAAATGGCTTGGAAGAATAACGAACAACACACTTTTGCCGATGTGGAATAGCAGCACTTATTCGTACACAAAGGTTAATTATTTGCCTCTAATTGGTTAATTAGTTTTTTAGGCTCTTCTCCGCCATTATGACACTTTCCCCTCAATTCCCCCGTAAA
>CAZRMK010000084.1:0-7973 GCA_964601165.1 uncultured Piscirickettsiaceae bacterium
AAGATATGCAACTGACCATTATTACCTCATTAAATAAACTAAAGTTAAAGGAATAAGTAGTGGTTTTGCAAAAAGAGATATGAATGCAACAGTTGAGGTTCTAATTAGAAACTATGAATAAAAAACGCAGATGCGGTCATTGTAAAACATACAAAGAGCAAAATAAAGGGGTAGTTATAGGCTTATCCTTTTTTTGTGATAAAGACTGCATGTTTAAAAAAGCAATAAAAACTACCGAAAAATTGAACAGTAAGAAAGTAGCCGAAGAAAAAAAAGAGTGGAGAAAGAAGAAGCAGGAAATCAAAACTAGGTCAGAGTGGCAAAAGCATCTGGAAAGAGTGTTTAATAGATACATTGTTTTGCGTGATAAAGACCTACCTTGCGTTAGTTGCGGTCGTACTCATGTTGAAGAATGGCATGCAGGTCATTTTATAGCGGTTGGTAATTGCTTGCCTTTGAGGTTTCTTGAAATTAATGTTCATAAGCAATGCTCAAGGTGTAACACGCACCTAAGAGGTAATTTACTCCCATATCAAGATGAATTAATAAATCGCATTGGCGAGCATGATGTCAACTGGCTAAGGAATTTTGAATCTCTTAAGCAAGAAGATAAGCCTATGAAATTGACAATACCCGACATGCAAGCGAGCATTAAAAAGTATAACTCTTTAAACTTAGAGTTAAATAAGAGGTAAATTGGTGTTATAATAGGTCTACTGGCTAGTTTTAGCGGACGAAAAGGTGACTTAATCCATCACTTTGCCAGTATCATTTCAGGATTAATAATAGCAAGGGATATTGTTATGAACCAAATTTATGTACAAAATCGCAAAAACACCTTAATCATAGGCAAAATCTACCAATCTAATAACTATGGTAACTTTGTTGTCACTAAATATAATAATTATAATAATGTTGAGATTGAATTTTTGGCGACAGGTTATAAAGCCATGGTTGCATCAGGTAATATAAGACTAGGCACGATAAAAGACAAATTACGCCCTAGCGTTTTTGGCGTGGGTTATTTAGGAGTAGGCGTTCATATATCCCATATTAAAATAAAGCCTACCATGCAGTACATAGCATGGCAAGGAATGCTAAGGCGTTGCTATGATAGCAAGTACCAAGCCAAAAAGCCTACATATAAGGACTGTTCAGTAGTCAAAGAGTGGCATAACTTCCAGAATTTTGCAGAATGGTACGAAAAAAACTACCCAACAGACAGCAAACAATACCAACTAGACAAAGATAAGTTAATTAAGGGCAATAAGGTTTATAATCCTGATGCCTGTTGTTTTTTAACGCCTGTTGAAAATACTACTGTATCTCAAGCCCGTGATTTTACTTTGATTTCTCCCGATGGCGTAGTTCATAAAGGCTTTAATGTTAGTGCCTTTGCTAGAGAACACGGACTACACGGCGGTCATTTAGCAAGCGTATTAACAGGCAAGCTACCACACCATAAAAAGTGGACAACTCCTGTAAGACAGAGTTTAACATGAAGATAGAAATTATCAAATTAGCAGGCGGGGCTTTATTGCCTGTAAATGACGATGAAGCGGATAAGCTAACTAAATTTAAAACTGGAGAGCAATATACGATAGAAATTAAACAGGCTAGAAATCCGAAATTTCACCGTAAGGTTTTCTGTTTTTTCAACTTCTGTTTTCAATATTGGGACGGTGCTACAAATCACCCGTACCTTAACAGGCAAGCACAATTTGATATGTTTAGAAGACAGTTAACAGTTTTGGCAGGATACAAGGAGGTTTCATATAAGCTAGATGGCTCTCTAAGAGTAGAAGCTAAATCTTTGTCTTTTGGAAGCATGAGCCAAACTGAATTTGAGCAATGCTACCACTCTTTAATCCAAGCATCAATGACCCATTTATTCAAATCCGATGACCAAGCTACCTTAAACCAGTTGTACTCCTTTTTCTAAAGATAGCCTAACTTAGCTAATTTAACAACAGTCATTAAATTAACTTGTTTTTGAGCTTGTTCAATCGTCATAATAACCCCTGTTTGTTTAGCGATTGCTTGCTGATGTTTAGTTGCTATTGTTTGTGATATTGTCTTGTAATTCATAGTGTTACCTTTTGTTTAGTGTTATAATATGCCTAGTTTATTAAAACGGAGATTGGGATTTTCGGAAATCGGTTACTATTTTTTTAAGGAGTTTGGGAGTGAGTTTATGCCCATCTACTGAAAAATAGGTGTCGCCATCTGAATCGTTAATATCCCAATTAAAATCACAAAATTCGTCCATAGCCCGAATTCTTAGTACAAGCTTTTCAAAAAGTAGGCGTGCTAGTATATTCCCTAAATGAGGTAAAGCACTACAAAGCCTAGCATCTTGCCACACTTCTTGATGAGCATCTTGCCACACTTCTTGATTAGTAACTTTAACGCATAGTTGCTTTTTAACTGCCTTTTGTAATTTATAAAAGGACTTAGGCAGTTCGTTAATACTATTAAATGTTGTCATTTTGCTTCTCTCTTTTTTAGTTAATGTTTAAAGCTTACGCCCAGTCCAGTTCAAATATCACAGGGTTACCGCTTTTGGTCATGTAGCTTGCTATTTCATGATAGGGGGACAAGAGTTCGGGGTCGGTGCTAACCTCATTATCCAACATGTAAATAATGCCTTTTGAGCCTATAATGTATGGTGTTTTTACAATGTCGTTATATAGTTTAACTAGTGCTTGCACTTCTTTTTTATCGTATTGTTTTAATGTTTTCATTTTGTAACCTTTTTGTTTTTAATTAATTTGGTAGCTATTTACGTATAACGTTTATCGTTTAATGTTTCTTTGTAAACAGCTATGATTCGCTCAACATTTTTTAAATCGTTGTTTTGGCTTGAAACGAAATATCATTTAGTAGTTGTTGCATTTCTACTTTCTTTTTTAATTCTTCGCTGTCTATGATAGCTCTAGTCTTTTCGCCTAAAAAATGTTTTTCTACTTCTTTTAAAACACGTAATCCTTGCTTGCTTATCTTTCTAAAGACTCTTGTTCCGTATTTTTTTGTGAAGTATTTATGGATTATGCCCTGCCTATCCACAAATTCCATTTCTTCCAGATTAATTATTTTCTTTGTCCCTAGCGGGCGATTAGTTAAGCTAATAGGGGCTATGAATTGTCCCCCATTTAGGGTGTAGTATTTGCAATCCTTAGAGCTGCCAATAAGCATCAAATAATCATTATTTTTTATTAAAATATAGCTAAGATAAATAACGGTATTTTGGTTTGTTGCGATTGTTTCAACCGCTGCTAATAAGCATTCTTTATATAGTAGATTTTTCATATCCTCACAACGACCAGATAGGCTTTTTTCAATTTCTAATAAATCCGCTATTGCGACCTGAATCTCTTTTTTTAATGTGTTTCTTTGTTTTGTCATTTTATTTCTCGCTTAGTTAGTTTGTTCTTACACCCGAAAACCCCAATTAAGGGGCTGTGCGTTTAATACTGTTTTTCAATCATGGGTTTTTTACCTTTGTAGCTTCGCATTAAAGCGTTAGTTTTACAGTCAAAAAAGAATTTGTTTGTATTGTCGCTGAAATTAGTGGTTTCAAATAAAGAGTTAAAGGTTTCTGCGTTAATATAAACACGCTCCATGTCGCCTTTACTCCACTCTTTGCCACCTAGTTGTACAAAGTCTTGTTTAGTCATTTTATTTTCTCTCTTTTTAGTTAATTAATGTGTTTTCTTTGCTTCTGTGCTTATTGTATATAGCGACAGGGATTATGTCAAGCAAAGAATTAACTATTTATTACTTATTTTTCAAGAAGCAAAGGGTTGTGATGTTAAGTTATTGTTTTTGCTTTAAAAATTAGAAAGGTTTTTTTTTAAAATAATAGTATAATTAACTCTATATATAAGTATTTTTTTAAAAAGGAATTTAAAAATGGCAACAGTTACAAATATTGACACAGACTTTATTAAACAAATCACTAGAGATGTAACAGCACAAGCTGGGACTACATTTCCGACAAAAGCATATATTCATAACTCAAGTTCAGCAAGAGTAGATGATATTAACCTACTTGCAGGCGAAATACAGGTAGACATGTTAGCTATGCTAGTTAGTTCTAATAAGGTATCACTTACTATTGAGCAAGTGTTCGCAACTCCACAATCTTTTAATCGTGTTTATTTTTGCAACAATGCTAATCAAATATTAGTAGTTGTAGATTTAGCACAAATATCAACGACTGATATTAATGAAGTTTTTTTAGTCGAGTTAGGAGAAACTAATAGTGTTCTCACTTGAGTACAATCCACAATCACCCATTTTTAATTTAGCTAATAAGCTAAGAGAAGAATTGATTGTTATAAGTAGTCAACATGATGTTTCAGAATTATCCGTTTTTGGCAGTGGCAGTAATCGAGTTTATGTTGCCGAGCATTCTTTAAAAGATAGTTTAGAAAAGTTAATAGCTTCTTTGAAATCTAGTGCTAATAATGAAGATATATTGCCTGCTATTGTTATAGCTAAGGGCAATGTTATTAAGACAGAAAATCAACCTTTGCAAAGTGGTTTAATGACTGATTCTATCACTCTTCAAAATGAAGTCAATGAGAAAGAGGTTAAATTATTAAGCGGTGCATATTACAATTACACACTTGACTTGCAGGTTATTATTTTAAGTCGTTCGGGGCAGTCTAATTTACTTCTTCAAGCAGAGTTAAAGCGGTTGCTTAATACCTCTTTGCGTTCATTTGCATATGATTTAAGAGTTATTGACGATACAGCTCCTGATAGTATGTTTATTTGTCGTGATTATGGAAGAGTAGATATTTTCGGCTTTAGCAATGCTCAATTTGAAAGCATGGACGGTTCAGAATTAGGTGTTAAAGCAACTTTCATCACTGGCGAAATAGAAGAGAGTTACTTTAAGCTTAAAGATGCAAGTGTAATGCTTAATGCCGTAGTCGCAGGTAACTTACCCTAGCTATGCAGATATTAAAAATAAAGTCCGAGCAATCGGTTTTAATTGACGAACCGATGATAAGGTTTCAACGGTCGTGGTTTAGCTTGTATAAGTTCCCTTTTTGTGAGTTAGAAGTTTATGTTGATAGCTTTAGTTTTTTTGGATTAGGCGAATATGAAGTATTAAATGCTAAACTAGATGTTAGCAATCTATTTTTGTACGAAAAAGACATGGTAACTTTCAGCGGTGCGAACGTGCAAGTATTGCGATTTACTTTTGAAGAGCAATATAAAATATCTCAAGAAAAAGTAGTCCCAGAGTCTTCAGTCTTATCTATTTCTATGAAACAAGTAGAGCTATTGCAGTATAGTTTAAACTCTTATTTGTCTTTAGAGTTGCGAAAAAAAGGCTTGATTGTTCTAAGTAGATTTGATAACAATAGTCAATCAAGCAAAACAACTACGCTCAATACTTTATTAACTATGGAAGCGGACAAGCTAGGGTTAGATGATTGGGTTGTTAGTGATACTTCTAATCGTGAAGACTTTAAGAAGAATTACTATACAATTTTACAAGGTGGAGCAGTCGCTAAAACTGAATTAGGGCTAGGTAGTAGTATCTATTTACCTTTTGCAACAGAGCAAGAAATAAAATCATTAGACTTTTATGTAGTGCCAAAGCTAAAAGTAACGGGTAGGACTGTAGGCTTGCATGTAGGCGATGCGATACAATCAGATACACACGGCATGTTAGTATGTATGCGTAAAGAAAGTGTCTACTTTGGTGGCAAAGTTAGAGAAAAAGCAATATTTGGAGAGAAAGTTACTCAAAAGTTAAAGGCAAATATATGAGGAGAATAACGGCAGTAACAGTTACTAATCCCAATGATAATAACGATAATTTTATTATTATTAAGTTATCTGGAACAGGGCAAGAAGTAAAAGCCTTATGGGTTAATCCTTTAATCCTTGACCACCGTGAACAAAAGCCCAATGTTAAAATAGGTACGGAAGTTTGCGTATTTGTTGACGAGTTTTATCAATATACAGTGATGGGTTCGACCCAACAAGGTATTACAATGGTTAATAAAAAGACATATCTTATTGAGAATGCGGACAAAGTTTCTATATTGACAGACAAGAGAGTAAATATATCCAGTATTAATGGCGGCATGGTCGATGTGGGTACTTTTAAAATTAAAGAATTGGACTACAAGGGCAATAATGCAATAATTACTTTGAATAATAATTTAGAAATAGCTCTAACTAAGTGGAAGATAACCAATGGGGCAGATGAGATTGTAGCTTTATTGCTTGAGTTAATACAAGCTATTATTGATGAAATGCACATAGTAAATTTAGGAAGACCCACAGTAGTGCATCCTGCATCGAAAGCGAAGTATCGAGATATAAAATCACGATTACAGGCGTTTAAGGTGTAACATGTTTACTAACATCGCCACAGCTAATGAGCTGTACCAAGGCAATGAAGCAAATAAAGTAGGTTTTGTTCAGGGCAGTTATATTGCTTTTCTTAATGAAAGATTAGATGCTTGCTTTCAAACTGGCACAGTTTCTTTGCCTAATGTAGATATTACTACCGTGGCAGGTACTTTAAATATCACTATCACTAGCAATCCATCAGACCAAGCATTAGAAATAGCGACTAAAGTATCACAGTATTGGCAAGCAGCAATAGCAACTAGCGGTTCGCCTGTTGTGTTCCCTATCGTAAGCGTAAGCAACACGGCAGCATCTATTATAGTCCCTTTGCATCAAGCCATAATTGGTATGTTAGGCGATATTGAAACAAATCCACCTTATTTAAACTTTGTAGATACTATTCTTACACATGTAAAAACGATTGTTTGGACTGTAACAGAGGTAGGGGCATCTACCGCCACACATTCTGTAACTATTTCATAGCTTTAAGACTTAAAATAAGTTTATAATAGACTGTAAAAATTAATAAATTAAAAGGCGTGTAACGATGGCAAAGATTATAACAGAAGTATTAGAGAGTACCGAAAAGAAGAGATTTAACGACTTTTTAGGTGGTTTGGAGAGTGGTGGAATATCGTTGACAGCTAAATCTTTTTTGTATGAAAGAAAATTTAGGGCAGGGTCAAGAGTTGTACATGTGTACTTCACTAAAGAAGCAGGAGATGAGATAGAGATTCGAGTTTCACAGAAGAAAATAACTCAAATATTTTTAGGTGAGTTGGTTATTGTTGATAGAGTGGAAATTAAAACTGCTAATCTTAGAAAAGAAGCTAGAGATATTGTTAGGAAGATACAGTTAAATCAGATTAGAAAAGCTAGAAAGAAAGATGTAGAAGCCATTAGAAAGCTAGAAAAATCTATGGCTAAATCAAATACCAAGGTTTCTAAAAAACAAGAAGAACTAACCTCACTTAAAGAGCAAATTAAAATCTCCGAGAAAAACTTATCGGACTTAAAAAAAGGACAAGCGTAATGAGCAAGTATTCAATAGATGCCCCTGTTTCGTTGTGGCTAGAAGCAAAGCCTTTGCTACAAGGGCAAAAAGAGTATGGCGGTATGCAAGAAGTTATGTTATTAAATAATGACATGTATCCTCATGCAGCTCCTCAAGAAGAATTTATTTTTAATGATGAGGGGTTGGCAGATACCGACCACCTAAAAGCTAATAACTACACAGAGTTTTTAAAAGAGTTTCGCAAGTTTATCAAGAAGTTAAACTCTTTGTTAGGTGATGATAGCCAAGTAGCTTTTGAGAAAGCAAGATGGTTATTGTCTTACTATTCTTCTAAAGATAAAACCAGATATTACCCTATGGTAATTGACTTTGAAGATGGGCAATACCTAATCGGGTTAGCTAGGCAATACGGTAAAGAGCAAGGTACAATACTAAACCGAAAAGAAAAGGTTAAAGTTACCAAGTGGTTTTTAAATGGTGTAGATATAAACAAAGTAGTTTACAAAAATCGTAGTGCATTAGTTGATGAAAATTACACTAAGTTAGCTAAAGTTATTGCTATGCTAGTAAATTCTAA
>CAZRMK010000085.1:0-7664 GCA_964601165.1 uncultured Piscirickettsiaceae bacterium
CGTCAAGGTATAGATATTTAATATGAGAAAGTGGTCTATTTTTCCAAGCAGATATGGTAGTGTAAAGTTTGTTCTGTAAATTCAGACTTGCTCTTTTTTCAAATGAATTTGATCAAGATTCACTAAAAATTACAAATCTGAATTTACAGAACAAACTTTACACTACCGAATATCTTGGCGATGGGTGTATTTAAGGTCTTTTAGCTTGGCAATTAAAGCGTTTTCAATTTGTTGTTCTTTGATAATCATGGACTATCTTCATTGGGATTTTCTATTTTTAAGCCTTCTGTTACAAATTTAGCGGCTTTAAAAATAGCTCGACCTTTGCTCATGGTTTCACCCCATTCTAGTTGGGGAACAGAATCTGCGACTATGCCTGCTCCTGCTTGTACAAACAACTTGCCCTTAGAAATGACTGCGGTACGAATAGCAATTGCGGTGTCCATGTTGCCGTGCCAACCTAAATAGCCCACCGCTCCAGCATAAATCCCACGTTTAACTGGCTCTAGTTCATCTACAATTTCCATCGCTCTAATTTTAGGAGCACCTGAAACTGTGCCAGCAGGAAAAGTCGCCCGTAACACGTCCATTGCTGTCATATTAGGCTTAATTACACCATTAACATTGGAGACTATGTGCATTACATGAGAATAACGCTCCACAAGCATTTTTTCTGTCAATTCAACCGAGCCTACTTGAGCGATACGCCCAACATCATTACGTCCTAAATCAATCAACATTAAATGCTCTGCTAGCTCTTTGGGGTCGTTTAAAAGATCTTGCTCAAACTCTAAATCTTGCTCAAGATTTTCACCACGACGGCGAGTTCCTGCAATTGGGCGTACTGTGACTTGGTCTTTTTCTAAGCGAACCAATATTTCTGGTGAAGAGCCTACAATTTGTAACTCTCCTAAGTCTACAAAAAACATGTAGGGAGACGGGTTGAGATGACGTAACGCCCGATATAAATCAATAGGTTTTTCTTTAAAATCAACCGACATTTGCTGGGAAATAACTACCTGCATGGCATCGCCAGCTAGAATATAGTCTTTAATCTTATCAACCGCTTGTTTAAAGTCTTTCTCGCCAAAGCTTGATTGAAAGTCTGACTCGTCTAATTTCACTTCACTAGGAAAATTTTGTGGCACAGACATTGGTTGATTAATCATGTTAGAGATTTGATCGAGACGTTCTTCAGCTAAATAATAAGCATTTTGCTTAGATAAATCGGCATGTACAATAACGTGTAACTGACCACTCAAATTATCAAATACCACCACTTCTTCAGAAATTAGTAGCTCAATATCTGCTTCGCCAATATCATCTATTTTTGGCTCTGAGTATTGCAGTTTTGGTTCAATATAACGAATTATATCGTAGCCAAAATAACCCACTAATCCGCCACTAAAAATTGGCAAACCAAGGGGTTGATAAACTTTAAACTGGTTTTGAAAAGCCTCAATCCAAGCAAGAGGATCTTTAACCACTTGTTGCTCAACAACCTCTTCACCATCAAACAAGGTAACTTGCGATCCCTTAACAAGCAATCTTTTTTGACAGGGTAAACCAATAATGGAATAACGCCCCCACTTGTCTCCCCCCTGAACAGATTCAAACAAGTAAGTCTTGGGAGCATTGGCGACCTTATGATAGACACTAAGCGGGGTATCATAATCTGAAAGAATGGTTCGCATTAAGGGTGCGGTTTTATAGCCTAACTCTGCAAGCTGCAAAAACGAAGTATTACTCATGAGAGCTCTCTTTAGTTTTTCTTTTGTAAATTGCTAGTAAAATAACATCTCTAATCCCGTTAAAAGAACACCAAAATGGTTTTGTGATTATTAGCAATAATGCCTTTAAAAAAGCCATACTTTTTTAACCTTACTTAGATAGACCTTTACATCAAAGGTCACTTAGATTGTAAATAACTAGGGAGTTCCATAAAAGAATCCATCACTACATCAGGATTATAATTACGAATATCTTCTCCATGATTATAGCCATAGGTTAAACAAAAAATATGAAAACCTGCAACACGTGCTGCTTTAACATCAGAACGAGAATCTCCTAACATCAAGGCATTATTTGGCTCTACGCCTAGAAGTTTGGCGGCATGCAACAGCGGCATAGGATGTGGTTTTTTTTCTGCACAGGTGTCACCTGAAACCACTACTTCAAAATAATGAGATAAACCTTTGTCTTTTAATAACGGCAAGGTAAATGCTGCCGCTTTATTGGTTACACAGGCTAATCTATAACCTTGTGCTTGCATCCATTCAATACCTTCAACAACGCCGTCATAAACTCTACTTCTTTGCGAGGTGTTTTCTTTATAAAGTTCTAAGAAAACAGGGTAAGCCTTTGCCATTAATGCTGGTTCTGGCATGCCTTCAACCGAATTAACTAGAGATCTCTCTGTTAAACGCTGTACCCCATTGCCAACCCAGTTACGCACTGCATCTAAGCCACGAGTGGGTAAGCCTAGTTGTTTCATCATTTCGTCTACACAGTAAGCCAAGTCTGGCACGCTATCGACCAAAGTGCCGTCTAAATCAATTAATATAAAACCTGGTTTAATTTTTTTAACTGTCATTTAAGAGTATCTCTAAATATAAAAA
Organism: uncultured Piscirickettsiaceae bacterium; assembly: GCA_964601165.1. Classification (GTDB taxonomy): domain Bacteria; phylum Pseudomonadota; class Gammaproteobacteria; order Thiomicrospirales; family Thiomicrospiraceae; genus Thiosulfativibrio. Next base: position 2,619 of record CAZRMK010000085.1, read on the forward strand.
CGCCAGCAATCGCTGACGTTTTTATATTTTATAATTGCTAAATAAAATAAATTAAACTTTTGCTAATTCTTCACGCATTTGTCTAATAACTGTGTCATAACGATGAGGATCCGACGCATTAGCTTTACCAAAAATTCCCGAACCTGAAACAAAAGTATCACAACCTGCCGCCGCTACTTCAGCAATGTTTTCAACTTTGACACCACCGTCTATTTCTAAACGAATATCTCGACCCGATTCATCAATTAATTTACGAGCGGCTTTTAATTTCTCTAAAGCTTCAGCGATAAATGACTGTCCTCCAAACCCTGGGTTAACCGACATTATAAGGATCATATCTATCTTATCCATTACATGCTCAAGATAAGACAACGAAGTTGCAGGGTTAAAAACTAATCCCGCTTTACAACCTGCGTTTTTAATCAAACCTAAAGAGCCATCAATATGTTCTGACGCTTCTGGATGAAAGGTAATAATATCTGCACCAGCAGAAGCAAAATCACCAATAATACGATCAACAGGTTTTACCATTAAATGTACATCAATCGGTGCTTCAATGGATTCACGAACCATAAAGTTTTTTAACGATTCACAAACTAAAGGTCCTATAGTTAAATTAGGTACATAATGACTATCCATTACATCAAAATGAACTACGTCTGCTCCTGCTGCCAACATATCTTTTACATCGGTTCCAAGCTGTGAAAAATCTGCCGACAGAATTGACGGGGCAATCCAATTTTCTTGTTTAGCCATGAATAAAACTCCTTATGAGTTGAGGACTGTGCATAAAAATATTAAAAATAATCCGTATATTTTAACAGTATCCGATAAAATGACAAAAAAACTTTGTAAAAAATATTACTCAGGACTTAATACCGCTATGTCAGATGAAATTGAATCTTTAAAATCTAAAACTTTTGAAACCACATCCGCAGATGGTATACAGGAGTTTAAACCTCCTTTAAAAGACCGTATATTGACTGAAGTTATCCATGCTACTGAATACATAGGGCTATTGATTATTACCCTTGCTACCATTTTTGCGGGTTACACTGAAGTCGCAAAAATGGTCGTTGCGCAAACAGTTACCCTTGGCGATCTGTTACTGTTATTTTTATACCTAGAAGTTTTAGCAATGATTGGTATTTACTTGAAAACGGGTAAGCTACCAATACGTTTCCCCATTTATATTGCCATTATTGCCCTAGCAAGGCTACTGATTATAGAAGTAAAAGAACTAACCGAATGGGAAATGCTCGCGATTGCTGGCACCATCATATTCTTAACGCTATCAGTGTTAATTCTAAGATTTGGACATACCACCATGCCTTATAAACTTGTTAGCCGCGATAAAGAAAGAGCCGAATAAAGGGAATATCTAAAACATGCAACCACTTTATGAATCAAACCTATCAAGCCTTCCTCTAATTAACAAGGGAAAGGTCAGGGACATTTATGATATTGATGAACAACACCTACTCATCATTACAACCGATCGCATCTCTGCTTATGATGCTATTTTGCCCACTGCGATCCCTGGAAAAGGCCGAATTCTAACCGAAACTGCACAATTCTGGATGCATAAAACCGCACACATTGTACCCAACCAATTGGTGGATAATTTAAGCCTAGCAGATTACCTAACTACTGAAGAACTCAAGCAGATTGAAGGCAGGGGGATGATTGTTCGTAAACTCCAACCCTTGCCTGTAGAAGCCATTGTTAGAGGTTACTTAGTAGGCTCAGGCTGGAAAGAATATAAAAAATCGCAAACTGTTGGCGGCATTCCTCTAAAGGAAAACCTTAAAAAAGCAGAAAAACTGCCGTCGCCTTTATTTACACCTTCAACCAAAGCAGAACAAGGAGAGCATGATGAGAACATTAGCTTGCAACAACTAATAACCATTATGGGAGAAGAAAAAGCTCATAAAGTAAAAGAACTAAGCTTACAACTCTATAATTTTGCTTACGAATTTGCACTGCAACGCGGCATAATTATTGCAGATACCAAATTTGAGTTTGGTGAAGATGAAAATGGCAAAATTTATCTTATTGATGAAGCCCTTACCCCAGATAGCTCACGCTTTTGGCCAGCAAGTAAATATAAAGTGGGTAAAAACCCAGAAAGTTTTGATAAACAATATATCCGCGACTACCTAGACACGCTTGATTGGGACAAATCACCTGCAACCGCCCCTAGCTTACCTGAAGATATCGTGCAAAAAACTTACGAAAAATACCGCGAATCTCAATCCCGATTGATGGATAATCCTTAGTCATAAATACATAAATTTAGAGGTTTTTGCATAAATGGACATTATTGAATGCATTAAAACTACACAACCTAGTGGTTTTTTTATTACTGGAACTGACACAGATATTGGCAAAACTTATGTATCTTGCCAGTTAGCAAAGCTTATTCGCAAAAAACTACCAAACCTAATCATTTCACCACGTAAACCTGTTACTTCTGGCTGTATTCCACAAGCTGATGGTAGCTTATTATCGGAAGATGCCTACCTTCTACAACAAGCATCAGCAAGCAAAGAATCTTTAGAAACCATTTGCCCTTATTTATTTAAACCAGCCATTTCCCCTGCCAGAGCAATTAAACAAGCTGGAAAAAACATCACCGTTAAAGAGATTCTTGTCGCCACAGAATCTCCTGAAAATACTTTTAAATTGGTTGAAGGTGCAGGAGGGATTTACTCTCCTATTGCTTCTGACGGGCTTAATATTGATTTAGCAAAACAACTTAATCTTCCCATGATATTAGTTGTTGGCAACAAGTTAGGTTGCTTAAACCAAGCTCTATTGTCAATAGAAGCAATTCAAAAGCATGGCTTAGAAATTGCAGCCATCTACCTAAACGACCTAGACCTTAATGCCGACCCAGACAATTTAGCAGACTTAAAATCCCTCACCAATATCCCCGTATACCATGAAATATTTGCTCCTAAAGATTAACCTGAAGGCACGGGTTCAGGATTAAATCATACTGAGACCTTTGAATGCAAGGTCTCATATCGTAATTAATCTGTAAACAAACTGTCACCGAATAAAATCGCCAATCTTTTAAGATGATCTCGTTAATTTTATTAACACCTAAATCCTGCAAGTTCTCGCAGTGATCTGGGTACCATTAATTTTCTTATCTACTAATGAGGTCTTAATTATGATTAAGCTAGTATCTGCAGTTTTATTAACCAGTCTATCAATGACAGTCAGTGCGAATAGTGTCTTACCAAAAGAGGAAGGGAGTAGCGATAATCGTAATGTTATTTTCTTTCATCCTGATGGATATGGCTTTAATCACTGGAACGCGCTACGTTTCTACACACAAGGGCCTGATGGTCGCTTAAACTGGGATAGATTACCGCATATGGCAGTCTATACTGGACACATGAAAGATGCTTTAACTGGCAGCTCGCATGGAGGAGCAACCGTACACGCCTATGGCGTAAAAGTTGCACGTAATAGCTTTGGATTAGATAGACACACTCCAATCACCGCTCTTTCTGGTAAAAAAATGAGCATTATGGAAGAAGCAATACAAGCAGGCTTCGCTACAGCCTTAGTTCAATCTGGCTCTATTGTTGAACCTGGTACCGCTGTGTTTGTTTCTTCTGTTAAAGAACGCAATATGAGAGAAGACATTGCCATAGACGTTATTAACTCTGGTGTAGATGTTATTCTTAGTGGTGGTGAACAATGGCTTCTCCCTAAAGGAGTTAAAGGGCATCATGGAGAAGGTAAGCGTACAGATGGTGTTAATCTTATCGACAAGGCTAAAGAACTAGGCTATACCATTGTCTACACTCGAGATCAGCTTATGGATGCGCGAGGTAGTGCTACTAAACTGCTAGGTATCTTTGCCAGCAAGCATACTTTTAACGATAAAACAGAGGAGTATCTACGCAAAAATAACTTACCCCTTTATATTGCAGACTCTCCTACCATTGCAGAAATGTCACAAGTTACTTTAGAAGTGCTTGCTCGCAACCCTAAGACCAAAGAAAAAGGCATGTTTATTGTTGCGGAAGAGGAAGGCACAGATAATTTTGGCAACAATGCCAACGCAAGAGGCTCTTTTGAAGCTGGCAAGCGTGCGGATGCAGCTTTTGGTATTTTCTTAGACTTTATAGATGAAAACCCCAACACTCTATTAATTACTGCCGCAGATAGCAGTGCAGGTGGCAAGCATATTCTTGGCAATGATCCAAAAGGAATGGAGCGTTATATTGTAGATGGCAAAGTTACAAAAGCTGACTTTAACAGCGACATTCACAATAACTATGTCCAAGTACCCGTAGATGGCATTGACGGGGCTAACACAGCACCTTTTATCGCTGCCGCAGATAAAGCTGGACAGAGACACCCATTTGTTGTCACCTGGGCAAGTCGTCGTGATGTATCTGGCGGAATTATGGTGCGCTCTAAAGGACTTAATGCCGATAAAGTCTCAAGCCTAGGCGTGGTCGATAGCACTGATATTTACCGTATCATGTACTACAGCCTATTTAATAAATGGTTGCCTGAGTCATAGGTTAATACCTAAACCCCTACATAAAAACACCAATAATACACAAGGAGACCTTTGCATAAATGGGGTGCGAATAAAAATGAGATATATTTTACTAGGTTTTGCTCAAAAAATAAGCTTAATAGCTAGCTATTGGGCGTTTTTTTGGGCAAAAGATTGTGAAATATAGCCATTTTAATTTGTGCATCCATTTATGCAAAGGTCTCACAAGGTATTTAGCATTTCTATATAGGGATTAAGGGCTTGCAGGAAATAAATCTACTCATAATAAAAACTTTATTTCTGGTAGGATTATCTCAAGGAAAAACTTAATAACCGCGATTAGAACTTTACTGAGAAAAATTGTGCTACAAGTTTCGTTAAATGCGTCGTAATAGCTAGCTATTGCGTTGAATTTTACGGGACTTGTAGTGCATTTTAGCCAGTAAAAAATAATTGGCGGTTGTTAAGGAGCCTCTGATTAAGTATGTTGAAATTCTGTGAGACTTCTAGCCCATCAA
>CAZRMK010000086.1:0-6755 GCA_964601165.1 uncultured Piscirickettsiaceae bacterium
ATACTCAAAAAATTGAACGTAAGAATTTAAATTTAAGAACATGGATTAAGCGGCTGACACGAAAAACAATTTGTTTTTCAAAGTCAGAAAAAATGCATGATATTGTGATTGGTTTATTGATTAACAAAGTCGAATTTGGTGTAGATATTCATGCTTAACTACAGATTCGACCCACTACCTTATATTCTATATTTAATTAGGTCGCTAGCTTTGTCTATAAATGTCTCTAGAGGTTTGTATCGAGAACTAACTTGGATTGTTAGTTTTTTTTGGGTCATTTTAATCGTGGGTGGCTTGACAGGATTTTGGATGGAGATGCTGGTCTCTTTTCTGATTTATTATCTTATTCGTAATCTATGGAATCTAAGGAAATTTGAGAAATGGATGGAGACAGGTGCTCAATCGTCTTTTTCATCTAGTTCAAGTTTTTGGAGTGATATTTCTTACCTAGTCGTTAAAAAACAAAAAAATCTTGAAAAACATGCGAGTATTCAAAGCTATCGTTCCGAACGCTTTCAAGCAGCTTCAATGGCTCTACCTATTTCTATTGTTTCATTAAATGAACAACATCAAATTGAATGGTTTAACTTGTCGGCTAAAAATTTGCTATCTATTCGTCAAGGCGATATAGGTCGAAAAATTGAAAGCTTGGTTAGGCATCCAGAATTTGTGCAGTATTTAAAAGAATTAGACCTTAATAAACCGCTTATTATAGAGTCATTAATGGGTCATAATCGTGCTTATCGCTGTCAAGTATTGGATTACTATGAAGGCCATCGTTTATTGATATTAGAAGATATCCATGAGCTTTATCATCTAGCACAAATACGAAAAGATTTTGTGGCCAATGCTTCTCATGAGTTAAGGACACCCTTAACGGTGCTGAATGGTTATCTTGAAATGATGATCGATACCCCCGGCTCTCATTTAGAGCAATGGCTAAAGCCTTTGGAGCAGATGTACCAGCAGTCTGCTCGTATGCAGAGTATTGTTGAAGATTTATTAGTCCTTTCCGCAATTGAATCAGAAACTCTTATGAAAAAGGTTAAAACCGTACGGGTTGATGAGATTTTAGAAAATACTCAAATTGATATAGAGAATTTATATTCAAAAAAATATCAAATAAGCTTTGAAATTGAAAAGGGCTTGGTTATTCAAGGAGTGGAAGGTCCTCTCAAGAGTGTTTTTAGTAACCTTATTTCAAATGCTTTTCGCTATACCTCCGAAGGAGGAAAGATAAAAATTCGATGGTATTCAGATAAGGATGGAGCGCACTTTGAAGTTGAAGATTCAGGTATTGGTATTTCGTCAGAACACTTGAGTAGATTAACCGAGCGTTTTTATCGTATTGATACCGCACGCTCTAGAGATACAGGTGGTACGGGATTGGGGTTAGCGATTGTTAAGCACGTGTTAGACAAACATAATTCAGTCTTAAAAATAGATAGCCAGATTGGTAAAGGATCTGTATTTGGGTGCGATTTTTTAATTGCAAGTCCCTAAACCTTTCACTTGTCATTAAGTTGTAATATTTGTTTCATTTAGTTGTTATGGAAACTACTCATAATAGGTGGTGTTGAAATAACACATTTAGAGACCTTTGCATTCCCTAAACAGTACTTTAAATTATGCAAAGGTCTCTGTTAATTATTCTTAAAAGAGAGATTAAAAATGAAACGTAATTTATTAGTCGCAATGGGTTTAGCTACCGCATTAATTTCAGGTTCTGTTGTATCTGCAGAGTTGGATCCTAATTTACCAGTTTATCAAAAAGTATCAGGTATATCAGGCACTTTAACCTCAGTTGGGTCTGATTCTTTAGCAAACTTAATGACTCTTTGGGCAGAAGAGTTCAAACGTATTTATCCTAATGTGAATATTCAAATTCAGGCAGCGGGTTCTTCTACTGCACCACCAGCATTGGCACAGGGAACGTCTGATATTGGCCCTATGAGCCGGCCTATGAGGACTAAAGAAGTTTCTATGTTTGAAAAAAAGCATGGTTATAAGCCAACTAGAGTGGGTGTTGCGATTGATGCTTTAGCGGTTTTTGTGCATAAAGACAACCCTATTAAGGGTCTATCTATTCCACAAGTAGATGCAATTTTCTCTTCAACCCGTAAATGTGGAGTTAAAGAAGATATTAATAGGTGGAGTCAATTGGGACTAACTGGTGGGTTAGGAGAAAGAACACTGCAACTGTTTGGTCGTAATTCTGTTTCTGGAACTCACGGTTTCTTTAAAAAGGAAGCTCTTTGTAGAGGAGACTTTAAGTCTTCTGTTAATGAACAGCCAGGATCGGCTTCTGTAGTTCAAGCTGTTTCAGCCTCTATAAATGGAATTGGTTATTCTGGAATAGCTTATAAGACGGCAGGTGTTCGTACTGTCCCACTATCAAAGAGAGAAGGAGGCGAGTTTATTGAACCAACAGCTGAAAATGCTTTGAGTGGAGCTTACCCGTTAGCTCGTGTTCTTTATGTTTATATTAATAAAGCACCTAATAAGGCGTTAGAGCCTCTTGTTTTAGAGTTCCTTAAGTTAATTCTTTCTAAACAAGGTCAAGCATCTGTTCTCAAAGATGGTTATATTCCGCTACCTTTAGCCGCGGTACAAAAATATCTTGATGCAATTATGTAATTGTTAATTTAGATAATCAAAAAAGCCCAGCTATTGCTGGGTTTTTTATGTTTGGATTTCATAAATTAGAGACCTTTGCATAATTAAAGTACTGTTTTACATATTTTATAAACTGTGCTTTAATTATGCAAAGACCTTAATTAGACTAATTCAATAGTCACATCGGTTAGAGGTATCACGCAACAGATTAAAATATCGTTATCAGATGTTTCGTAAATTGGTTCTTGCATATATTCAACTTCGCCAGATAATAGACTGACTTCGCAAGAACCACAGCTACCACTTCGGCAACTATAGGGAATGTCAAACCCTGCCTCATCCAGTGTTTCAAGTATAGAAGATTCTCCATTAAACTCTACTTCACCTTCGTCAATGAGTATTATTTTTGGCATATTGTTTCCTTAAAAATTTTTAATGTAAATACGCTTTGTGTATTTTAGCAAGAATAAAAGAATAATTTTGCAGTAAAATACACCAATCTAAATTCCCAATTAGGCATTCAAGTCGGATATTTAATTAAACCTAAACCCTGTAAGCACTTGCACACATATAGTTTGCACTCTATATGCAAAATCACTTGCAGGATTTAGGTTAAACTTTAGGAAAAATGCATGACTTGGAAAGGTCTCCAAACTAAATTTCAAACCCTTAGAGACTACAAAGCGTTTGAGATTTTTGTTATCTCTATCATCATTCTATCATCTTTAATGATAGGAGTTAAAACTTATAACCTGAACCCTATTGTAGAGAATGTTCTTATTATTTTGGATTATGGGGTGACCATATTCTTTGTTTTAGAAATCATTATTAGAATGGCTGCAGAAGAACGCTTTAGAGAATTCTTTACAAAAGGTTGGAATGTTTTTGATTTTACCATTGTTGTGGTGAGCTTGATTCCGTTAGATGACGCTGAATATGCTTTGATTGCGAGAATGCTTAGATTATTTCGTGTGATGCGTTTAATCTCATTTGTACCAGAATTGCGAGTATTAGTGAGTGCTCTAATTATTGCCCTCCCTAGAATGGGGTATGTCGTACTGTTAATGTTCATTATTTTCTATTTATATGCCATTATTGGTAACTTGATGTTTTCCGAGATTAATCCTGTATTATGGGGAGATTTAGGAGTTAGCCTGCTCACTTTGTTTAGGGTAGCAACTTTTGAAGACTGGACAGACGTGATGTATGAAGCCATGACTGTTCACCCTTTAAGTTGGATTTATTTTATTAGCTTTATCTTCTTCTCGGCTTTTGTTTTTTTAAATATGATGATAGGTATTGTTGTTGACGTCTTGAATGAAGAGCATGCTAAAATGAAGGACGAAGATGGTGCTGAAGAAAAAATGGAAGAGAAAATAGAGCAAGAGTCACACCAATTAAAACTTGAAAAAGAGATGGCTTTATTGCATCAAAAACTAGATCGGTTGTTGGCTGAAAAATGAAGTATGCCAAACAAAATTACCGTGTAATTTATCCAAAATTATCTTCCTACTATTTTTTCTATTTTATGGTTCTGGGAGCTCTGATACCTTATTTAGGATTATACCTTCAGTATCTCTCTTTTTCTGCTATTGAAATTGGACAAATTCTTGCAGTACTAATGGCCTCTAAGGTTATTGCCCCTAATATCGTTGGCTGGATAGCAGATAAACAAGCAGCTCCGATTAAGTGGGTAAAAATTAGTTCCTTGCTCGCCTTGTTGGCTGGGACAGGTCTTATTGTTTTTGAAACTTTTTGGCCATTATTCTGGGTTGTTTTAGTCTTTAGTTTTTTTTGGCATGCGGCTTTACCACAATATGAATCTTATACCTTTAGTGTGTTGGAAAAAAAGCACAAGCATCAATATGGGAAAATTCGGCTTTGGGGGTCTGTTGGATTTATTGTTGCGGTATTACTACTAGGTCGGCAAATAGAAAATTATGGCATTGCTGTTTTGCCGTGGGGGTTATTAGGGTTACTTTTTTTTGTTTGGTTGACAACTTTTTTAGTAAAAGATAAGCCAAAATTAAATCAATCTTTTGAGGAAACTTCTTTTTTTGAAGTTGTAAAAAAACCTTGGGTGTTAGGTTTGCTTGTGGTGAGTTTTTTTATGCAATTCTCGCATGGCACTTATTATAGTTTCTATAGTATTTATCTGGTTGAACTTGGCTATGAGAAAACTACTGTTGCTTGGCTATGGGCATTAGGAGTTTTAGCTGAGATAACTGTTTTCTTTTGGATAGTTACTATTATGAAACACTGTTCTGCTAAGAAATTGATTATTCTGAGCTTATGGTTAACGTTATTACGCTGGATGCTGATCCCTTTATTTCCAGAGCATATGGCAGTATTAGTGTTTGCACAGCTATTGCATGCAGCAAGCTTTGGTTTGTTTCATGCGGCAGCTATTTTTCTTATAGATGAGCATTTTAAAGGTCAAAATAAAGGAAAAGGTCAGGCGGTATTTGCCGCAACAAGTCATGGTCTAGGCGGTGCTTTAGGATTGTTAGTGGCAGGTTATGCTTGGTCAGAGGGAGGAGCTGTTTTGGCATTTAGTGTGAGTATGTTTGCCGTAGTGTTAGCATTAGGTTTTAGTCGTTTTTTAAAACAAGATCTTTCAAAAAATATATAGCCTAAATCCTACAAGTGATTGCACGCTTATCGCACAATCACTTGCAGGATTTAGGTATAAAAATTCGGCTAACTTACTGCTGAGTTTTTAAAAAAAACATGTCATAAATAATTCATAAAAGTGTCATTTTTAATAAAATCAGAGTCTGTATGTTTATGCAGGGGTTTACAGGAGTAATCAATTAAATGTATGCATTAGATTTAGACAGAGAAGAAACTGTATCTGAAATCGCCACAGGTCATCCTGTTCTTGATCCCAGTGATAAAGTAGAAAAGGTTTCTAAAAAATTTCTTGATAACAGCTATATTGATTTTTTTCCAGTGGTTAAAGATGGTGTCGTTTTAGGAATGATTTGGCGTAGAAGTTTAATGGATTTATTAGCGAGAACTTTTGGTCAAGCTTTGCTAAGTCGTAAAAAAATAATTCAAGTAATGGATGATTCGCCTTTAATTATTGAATCAAATAGCTCCTTAGTTGAATTAAGTCGTTACGTGACAGAAAAAGAAGGAGCCTCGTTAGGAGACGCCTTTATTGTTACGCAAGATGGTAAGTATTTAGGCTGTGCCCACTTTAGAGACTTACTTAGAAAAATAACCGACTTAAAAGTGAGTAGTGCACAACATGCCAACCCCCTTTCAGGATTACCTGGAAATCGTCCTATTCAGACAAGGATTAAAGACTTATTAAATAAAAATATTGAGTTCGAAGTTATTTATGTTGATGTCGATCATTTTAAGCCCTATAACGATTTTTATAGTTTTGAGCAGGGTGATGACGTTATTCGTCTAATGGCTCGCTTGTTAAGAGAAGGTATTTCGGAAGACCAGCTTATGAAGGATGAGGGTTTTGTTGGTCATATTGGAGGCGATGATTTTATGATTATTTTAAAGAGAGGCAAGAAAAAGTGCCAAAAACTTTGTCAGACCTTATTAATAAGGTTTGAAAAAGAAATTGCCCCGTTTTACCTTAAAGAAGATCAAGAATCTGAGGGTATTAGTGGTGTTGATAGACAAGGTAAAAAGCAGTTTTTTCCGATTATGAGTCTGTCATTAGGAGTGTTATTAGTTAAACCTGATGTTTTTGATCATGTTCAAAGGTTGTCATCCTTTGCAACCAAGGCGAAAAAAAGAGCGAAAGAAAAGAGTGGAAATAGTTATTATGTGTTGGATACAATGGATATGAAAAATTTAGCTGTTAAGGAAACTCTGGTTAAAGATGTAAATGCCTATCAGCAAAGAGCACCTAACTTTATAGCCAAAGTAACTACGTAAGCTAAAAATTAAGAAACTTTACTAAAAAACACAAAATTAAGCAAATAGATACCATCTTAAGCATTAAATTAAATCAAGCCTTTTGTGCATTATTAATCAGTTTATCCCTGTTTTTTTAGCTTACATTCATTTGGGTGCGCTTTGCTGATAGGCATTAAAGATTAAGTGCAGTTCTTCGGAGTCAGTCTATTCCAATTCAGAAATGAGCCTGAAATCAAGCAAATTGTTTCTGTTCA
>CAZRMK010000087.1:0-6752 GCA_964601165.1 uncultured Piscirickettsiaceae bacterium
CTTTCTTGCACTACTAAGATGAAAAACAAAGTGCTATAGCAAGTCTGAAAAAATGGTTCCTTCTAATAAAATGTGGGTAATCCATTATCTAAATTTCCCTAAATTTACTATTAACCAATGAAAAATCCAATTTTCCAGTTAGTAAATATACAATTATCTTATAATTTTTGAATGTCTTATAACCTCTAGCTTTAGATTTTGCTGCTTGTATGACAGAGTTTAATCCTTCTAATATGCCATTATTTATTTTACTCTCATACCATTTTATAATACCATCCCAATGCCTTTTTATAGTTTTGGCAGCTTTGACCATTGGCTTTAATCTTGAGTGTGTAGCCCAATAATACCATTTGTTTAAATAGGTAATAAACTCCTCTTGGGTAGAGGCTTGGAATTGCACCTCATTAGTTCATGCCCATGCTGGGCGTACACAAAAAAATCATCTGGTTACCTTAACTTCTTTAAACTTTTCTCATATAAATAAACTTTACACTACCACCATAGCTATTCTTTTCGTTGAACCGAACAGACTGATTCGCTGAAATTTCTCCAGATTTAGGTATAATTCTATGAAATATGCGGACTAGACTTATACTTCACTCATGGAAAATACTCCCACTGCCTTTTTAAAGCAAATTAAACTTGAAACTACGGTTAAGTTTGACTTGCTTGGTCTGCACCAAGCTCAACCTAAGCGTTATCCCTTTTTATTAGAAAGTGTTGCTAAGGGTGAGCTTGGTCAGTTTGATATTCTTTTTACCTTTCCACAGTCTTCCTTAACTTGTCAATCCTTGGCAGAAGCATCGAGTTTTATTCAAAAGTTTAGTGAAAGTTTTAAATCTCTCAAGCTCAATCCAGTCACAGAATCTTCTTTACCTTTTCAGGGTGGATGGTTTAGTTATTTTAGCTATGATTATGCTCAGGTTGTAGAACCGACATTGAATCTGCCACAATCTGATTTACCCCTTGCGAAGTTAGTTAGAGTACCTTGTGCTGTGATTTATAGCCATGTTGAAGCGGCTTATTATTTAGTTGCAGAAACCGAATTTAAGCACTGCTTGAATCTTATGAGTGATGATATTAATAGACTGATTAATGATTCGATCTCCAAAAACTCACCAGAATCACACAGTTTACCCACTCAACCCCTGCAAGAAGAACCTGACTTAAAGTATTTGCAAGGGGTTGCAACCATTAAAGAATATATTTTGTCGGGCGATGTGTTTCAAGTGAATTTGTCACGAGTTTGGCAGGTTGAAATGGACACAGATGATGCTGTCGCGCTTTATCAGTCTTTAAGAATACATAACCCTGCACCCTTTGCGGCTTTAGCAAATTTTGGTAATTGGAAAATTTTAAGCTCCTCTCCTGAACGCTTGGTTAAATATGATAATCAATGGGTCGAAGTAAGACCTATTGCTGGTACTCGTAAACGTAGTTTAGAGGTCGAGGCGGATAAAGCCTTAATTGCAGAACTTATTTCTAATCCCAAAGAACGTGCTGAACACATTATGCTGATTGATCTTGAGCGTAATGATTTAGGAAGAATCTGCATTCCAGGTACGGTAGAGGTGAATGAATTAATGGTGGTTGAAACCTATGAGCATGTTCATCATATTGTCTCTAATATTAGAGGCAAGTTGGTTGATGGATTAAATCCATTAGATATTATTCATGCGGTTTTTCCAGGGGGTACAATTACAGGTTGCCCTAAGGTACGATGTATGGAGATTATTTCCGAATTGGAGCAAATGCCACGCAAAGCTTATACTGGATCTATTGGTTATATTAATCGCGATGGCTCACTAGATTTAAATATTTTAATTCGGACTATGGTTTTAGAAGATAAAAGCCTTTCTTTTCGAGCTGGAGCAGGTATTGTTGCTGATTCTATGGCAGATTTGGAATTAGAAGAGTCTCATCAAAAAGCAAAAGGTTTAATTAATGCCCTACAAAATATTTTGTGATGATAAGTCTGTTGCAAGCTGTGATCGCGGTTTTTTGTATGGAGACGGATTTTTTACCACGGCTTTAATCGTTAAAAAAAAAATACTCAACTGGCAAGAGCATTGGCAACGTTTGGTTACCTCTGCTCAAAGATTACAGTTTTTACCTTTGTCAGAGAAAGAACTATTAGACGAGATTAACGGTTTTTTAAAGGAACACCCAGAAACAGCAACCGTTATGGTTTTAAAAATTATTGTCACCCGTGGCTGTGGTGGTCAAGGCTATCAACCACCTGAATTGGATAAGGTTAAGCCACATATTATGCTTCAATTATTGCCATTCCCTGCTAAAATAACCTCCTCAAACTTAAAAAATTCTAAAAATTACCAGGCGTGGTGTGTTTCTGAGCTTAAAGTTATGACTTGTCAAACCACTTGGGGATATCAACCTTTACTGGCAGGCATGAAGCACTTAAATCGTTTAGAAAATGTGCTGGCAAGGCAAGAATTGAGTCAAGGAGAAGGTAAAGAATTTGATGAAGGAATTATGTTAGATTTAGAGGGGTTGGTTATTTCAGGAACTCAATCTAATATTTGTCTGATTAAAAACCAGCAGATCATCACCCCTGTACTAACAAGATCGGGGGTACAAGGAACCTTATTAGCTCGGCTCAAACCTTGGTTAATTTTACAAGGCTGGGAGTGGGTTGAGAGACCCTTTGATTTAAATTATTTGAAACAAGCAGATGAAGTTTTTTTCTGCAATGCTGTGCGCGGGGTTATGCCGATGAAACAACTAAATGAGCAACCTTGGTCAACACAACAAGCAAAGGAATTTCACTTTGCGATTATGAAAATGCTAATGGATGAAGCGTAAATATGCAAAAAATCAAACTTTTTTTGATAACAATTTTTCTATCTTTTGCGGTAATTTTTCTATCGGTAGAAGGCTGGAATTTTTACCACTTTGTTAGCAAGCCAATTGCTACCACAACAGAAGTTAAGAAAATTGTCATTCCGTCAGGCTCAAGTGCTAAACAAGTAGCGAATATTTTATTTACAAATAAAATGATTCGTGAACCTACATGGTTTATTTGGGTGCTTAAATATCAAGACAAAGCCCATCTTTTACAAGCAGGGGAGTTTAAGATTGAGCCTAGTTGGACAATAACCGAGCTTATTGAACATTTAACCGCAGGTCAAACTGTGCAACATCCTGTTACCTTTATTGCAGGACAAACCTCAAGACAAGCAGTAGAAAGTTTAAGATCTCTCAAGAATATAGAGCATACTCTTGAAGGTTATGATGAAAAACTTATTATGGAGTTGCTTGGGTTGGAGTACAAACTAGAAGGACAGTTTTTACCCGAAACCTATTTCTATCAGGCAGGTGATACTGATATTGAAATTTTAAAGAGAGCTCATCAAGCACTTAAAAGGGTATTAGCAGAAGAATGGCAAAATAGGCATGAAAACCTACCGCTTAAAACTCCCTACGAAGCCCTTATTTTAGCCAGTATTGTGGAAAAAGAAACTGGCTATGCACCAGAACGTCCGACTATTGCTGGGGTCTTTATGAACCGACTCAATATAGGCATGAGACTACAATCAGACCCAACTATTATTTATGGCATGGGAGACGCTTTTGATGGTAATATTCGCAGAATAGATATTCAAACTAAAACGCCCTTTAATACCTACCGAATAGACGGTCTTCCCCCCACGCCTATCGCTTTAGCCAGTGCAGATGCCATACGAGCAGTTTTACAGCCAGCCACTACGCATTATTTTTATTTTGTTGCCAAAGGGGGAGGAAAACATAGGTTTTCAGAAACCCTGCCAGAGCATAACCGAGCAGTTAGAAAATATCTGTTAAATAGGTAATATACATGGCAAAACAATACGGTAAGTTTTTAACCCTTGAAGGCACAGAAGGGGCAGGTAAATCTACCAATCTTAAATTTATTCAAACCTTTTTAGAAAATAAAGGCATTGAAATAATCGTGACCAGAGAACCAGGTGGAACTCCTATTGGCGAAGCAATACGCAATATTTTGTTAACTACTGACTTTACAGAAATGACTGCCAATACCGAACTTTTACTCATGTTTGCGGCACGTAATCAGCACATTGAAGAAAAAATTAAGCCAGCAATTGCAGCGGGAAAATGGGTTGTTTCAGACAGGTTTACCGACGCATCCTATGCCTATCAAGGAGCCGCACGGGGTATTGAATATTCACGATTGGCAGAAATTGAAAACTGGGTACAACAAGGATTTCAACCAGATACAACCTTTATATTTGATTTGCCGATTGCTATCGGAATGGAACGTGTGCGTGCTAGAGGAGAAAAAAGCGATCGTTTTGAACAAGAAAAACTCGAGTTTTTTGAAAAAGTCCGTGGAGCCTATTTAAATAGAACAAAATTAGTTCCCAGTCGTTATAAAATACTCGACGCATCACAAAGCTTAGAAGCAGTTCAAAAACAAATCGCCACGCAACTTGTCGAATTATTAGCAGTGGAATCCAGCTATGCTTAACTCGCCTCATCAGCTTTACCCTTGGCAAACGGAACATTGGCAGCATTGGTTAGCACAGCAAGATCGTTTAGCACAAGCTTACCTATTAACGGGAGCAACAGGCATCGGTTTGTCTGATTTTATTACCGAAATGTCTCGAAGCCTATTATGCCAACAATCAGGTCAGGAAGTCTGTCAACAGTGTAAATATTGTCATTTATTCCAACAAGATCTACATCCAGATCTATTTAAATTAACTGTTTTAGAAAATAAAAAAAATATTAGTATTGATCAGGTGCGAGAACTCAATCGCAAACTATTCGAAACCTCTCATCAAGGAGGCTTTAAAGTAGCAGTAATTGAACAGGCAGAAAAACTCAATATCAATGCCTTTAATGCTCTACTAAAAACCATAGAAGAACCTCCTCAAGGCACGATTATTCTACTTAGTAGCTATCAGCCGAGCCGTCTTCCTGCAACCATTAAAAGCCGCTGTCGCCAGTTACGCTTTGCCAAGCCCTCTTTAGAAATCGCTATTGCTTGGCTAGTTAAACAATGCCAGAAACAACACCCACAGGCAGATTTAAGCCTAGTTAAGCGTGCTTTAAAGCTAAATTGGGGCGCACCCGTGCAAGCACTTGAATGGATAAATGCTAAAGGTTTTGAAACAGAACAAGCGTGGCAAACAACCTTAACCCAATTAGTGAATGGTCAAATGTCGGTCACTCAAACGGTTGAAAAGTGGCAAAAATTTAGTTCACCAGAAGTGGTATTTGATTATTTTTATCTTTGGGCTGTTAATCGCATTAGAGCAGCTTTGTACCAACAAAAACTTAGCTTTAACCCGCAATGGATGCATTTTCAACAAGCGGTTAACCAAGCAAAGTTAGCTTGGCAAAGCAATGCCAACAAAGATTTAGTGCTGGAATCTTTGTGTATGGAATGGCTAGCTATGAACCAAATTAATGCTAATATTCCCCCAACTGTTTTTAAATCTAAATTAATTAGAGGGAGCCTCTAAAGGTGATTTGTAAATGATTGTTGATTCCCATTGTCATTTAAATATTTTACCCGAAGACAAGGTTGGCAGTGTAGAGGAAGTTATTGCCAAATCAAAAGATCTAGGGGTAGAGCGTATCTTATGCGTAGCAATTAACCCTGCTCAATGGGGCGATATTACCGCACTTGCTGACCAGTTTGAAGAAGTCTTTATTTCCATTGGAGTGCATCCATGCGAAGATAAACAGGTTATGGTTACTGATAAAGAACTACTAGATGCTGCCAGTCACCCAAAAGTACTAGCAATTGGAGAAGTGGGTCTAGACTATTTTCACTTTGATATAGAAAATGACAGCATGGTTTGGCAACAAGAGCGTTTTCGGCAACATATCCGCATTGCCAAGCAACTACAAAAACCCCTAATTATCCATACCAGAGATTCAACCGCAGATTGTTTACGAATGTTAGCTGAAGAGGGTGCAGACGAAGTTGGCGGAATTATGCACTGTTTTGTAGAAGATTTAGCAACCGCGGAGCAGGCGATGGCACTAAACTTTTATATCTCCTTTTCAGGCATAGTTACCTTTAAAAAAGCCACACAACTCAAAGAAATAGCCAAGACTATTCCCCTAAATAGAATTTTAGTAGAAACCGACGCCCCCTATTTAGCACCGATGCCCTTTAGAGGTAAAACCAATCAACCAGGCTATACCCGCTATGTGGTTGAAGAAATAGCTCAACTTAGAGGAATGTCTTTTGACAGCCTTACAAAAGCCACCACAGATAACTTTAATCGCTTGTTTAAATTATGAAAAGTGATTAAAAACCAACGTCGCATAGAATTTAGAAAAGCCGATAATACGGGTAAAGATTTAATCAAAGGCTCGCTGTATTTATTGTTAAAGAACTCAGACAAACTAGACCAGAAACAAGAGCTAAATTTGCAAAGCTTGCTGAAGGACAATGAAAACCTCAACACGGTTTATCTGCTCAAAGAACTATACTACCCCAAGAAAAACAAACAGTTTTTCTGAAATTTAAGTTCCTAAAAAGTTAAAATTAAACTAGTAAAACTTAAAGCTAAGGGGTAATAACATGAGTAAAAAAACAAACAACACGGAGTTTAAAACAAAATTGGTACTTGAGATGTTAAAGGATGAAAAAACTTTAAATGAAATAGCCAGTGCAAATAATATAGTGCCAAAAAATTTAGTAAATTGGAAAGCAATATTCTATACTACCCCAAAAATCAAGACAATTTTTTATAAGATTTAATTCCAGTATTGCT
>CAZRMK010000088.1:0-6640 GCA_964601165.1 uncultured Piscirickettsiaceae bacterium
CTTAATATATAAAACATAATAATTTACTTAAGTGTTTCTATGGTAGCTAAATCCTGCAAGTGCTTGCACATATATAGCGCAAGCTCTTGATTCATATAGCAAATTTTAATTCTTCGGGAATATCAATAAGTATTCCACTTGAATTAAAATCGCTCTATAAATCAATATCTTGCACTATATATGCACAATCACTTGCAGGATCTAGGTGGTAGGTTTTTGGAAAATGGTTTAATCACTTTTAAGGCAGGAAAATATTGCATAAGCTTAATTACGGATTCTTCCAAAAATAGCAATTTAAGGTTAGGCCCTGCATCCATGGTAAAGTAAACGTCAATTCCTGATTTTCTACAGTCCCAAACCTTATGCATAGCTGTAATAGATTCTGGTTGCCAGTACACAATTGGTGGCCAAGTTGCCATCATGGTGGCGTGCATGGTGAGAGCGTTGTTTTCTGCGGTTTTTCCAAGGGTGTTAAAATCTTTTTGTTCGATAGCTGTTTGAATAGTTTTAAGATCTTTTTCAGCTTTTTGAGGCCAAGCCTGATAAATTTCGCAGGTTTCAACCGTTTTTTGCATGCCTGTGGTTGAGCCAATCAGCTTTTCTTTAAGGTCAATTTCTACTAGACCAATGCAGAGTTCTGACCAGATTTGCGAGAGAGGACTAGCAAAGCTATCAAAGCCATTTTCATCTTGTCCTTTTTGCCAAATGACAAAGCCATCATAAATTGAACGTGAAGCACTGCCACTGCCTAACCTTGCAAGTAGCGATAGCTGTTGTTTGGGTAGACTCCATTGAAACAAGTCATTCAATGCCAGCACTAAAGCAGCATAACCAGATGCCGAAGAGGCAAGCCCAGCTGCGGTGGGAACGGTGTTGAATGTTTTTACTTGAAAATAACCTTTCTCAGTTGGACGAAAATAATCTAAAAAATGACAGAGACGCTTAGAAAATGTTTCGGTAGTATTTAATAGTTTATGGTTTAAATAAATTTGATCCTTGTGTTGGTGCTGTTTAATTCGTTGGTGTTGTTTAATTTGTTGTTCAGTTTGATGCTCGATTTTAATCCACTGTAGTTCTGTTTCAGTTCCTAAGTCTGGTAGGCTGATAGATAGGCTGCTATTGGTGGGTAAATTAAGCTCAGTTTGGCGTTTTCCCCAATATTTGCTCAAGGCAATATTAACATCTGCTTTGCCTTTGCCTATTTGTTGGGGAGAGGTATGGGGAATGATTTGATTGACAAAATTCTGTGCAGTTATAGACATTTTACCAAGAGACCTTGTTGAGTAATTTCAAGATTTAAAACCTCAAATTCGCCATTAAATGCTTCATCTGATTCTGAGGAGGGGTGATTAGTTTGTTTAAAATTAAGAACGCAGTCACCTAATCCTGAACCTGATATTTTGCTGGCACAAACCCCTTTAAGTTGGCGGCTTTGATAAATAATTTTCGCAAGAGTTGCATCATTTACCCCTAAAGCATCCATTAGCCCTTGGTAAGTGTTAGCAAGAGTATAAAAACTGCTAAGATCATGTTGTTGCAGAGCCTCAAAAGCGGCTTGAGTGGTTTGCCCCATTAATTGATATAAACTGTTTAATAGAACCGGCTGTGTTTGCCATTTCTTATGTACAAATTTAAGAACATCAGCGGTTGGAGTTTTGTAACCACTATAAATGAGTTGTAGGTTCAGGGAAACATTAATGTTTTGAAAACTAGGTGTCTGGGGGTTAAATAAAATAACTCCGCCATGTAAGCTGGTCGCAAGATCTGTTCCAGAGCCTCTGCCTTGTAATTTTTGAATGATTTTAAGGCCTATAGTAAACTGTTCATTTAAGCTAGAGTTTTTTTGGCAAATAGCGTCTAATCCACCAATCATTGCCGCTAATAAAGCGGCAGAACTTCCTAACCCTAGGGTAGACTTAAATTCAGAAATAATACGAATATTAAGTCCATGAAGGCAATCAAGTTGATAATGTTTTAAGCATGCCATTACCCAGCTAAGTTTAGGGTTTTGAGAAAGCTCATTAAGGTTGGTTTGATGTGTTCCTAATGTAGATTCAATGTGAATCTTCGTATCAGAACGGGCCTCCCAATAAACAGTTAAACGTTGGTTAACGGCACAGGCTATTGCTAAATGGCCATGTACCACGCTGTGTTCTCCCATTATCATTAAATTAGCGGGGGCGCTAGAAATCCACTTCACAGCTAGCTCCTTGTTTTTGAAACTCTAGAGGGAAAGCTTCATAGCCATAATCATCACAAAGTTTTTTTGGAACATTGGGGCTAACACATAAAACTATTCCCGCAGCATCACCTGAAACAGAACCTGCACCGCAAATTTTTGCCGCCGTCTTGTCAGATAGTTGAAGTGCCTGAATAAAGTGACTTACTTTTTTAGGAACAACGCCAATTTTTTCTAATAGTTTTTGATTGGATCGAATGGCGGAACGAAGTTTACTGGAGTTTTCTTGTTTCCAAGCCGACTCCATCTTTAGAGTTGTGGTTGCAAATTTTGACCAAATAGGATGTTGCTGTCCAAATGATTCTGCCACCTTAGCAACGCTTTTACCTGTAGAGCTTTGAGGAATACCCGTGTCAATTAGCCAAGCTTGAAAATAATGAGTTTTTAGTTTGATAGTTTTTTCATGGGCTTGATAGTGTAGCAATCCACCTAATAAAATAGTGGTAGGATCTGTGCCACTAGATTTTCCATGTTGGCGTGCTTCAATAGATTGGGCTAGAGAGAGTATATGGTCTTGATAGTCAATAAAATTGTGAGCTTTGTATAAACCGCTGAGCAAACTTACAATAACCGCGGCAGAGCTTCCTAGTCCACGACTTGGTAGGTGGTGAGATTTGAATTTGATTGACCAATGGCCTTGTTTAAGACCTATGGTTTGATGGAAGTGTTGTAAGGTCACTAAAATTAAATCAACAGGATGTTGTAGAACGGTTTGGATCGCGTTTATGTTTTGCAAATAAAGTTGAAAACGAGTTTCAATATTAAGGGCTAACTTTCTCCATGTTTTAAAAGGAAAAGCATGTTTCTGGTGGTAGTCAACAAGTTCTATTTCAACAAATCCTAGATTATTTTCAGTAAATATAATCTCGCACTCTGTTGGTAAATTAACCGCCATGCTAAGACATGGTGCACCATAAATAACCGAGTGTTCTCCCGATAGGATGATTTTGGCAGGAGCTTGGCAAGTAATCTTCACAATAAAGATCCAAAATTACTGAAATTGGTAAATACGCTTGTTATCTTTTATTTCACTAAAGCGAAAAGATCCAAGGTTATGTTTGGGTAGCATGAGGTTATCAACAGCAGTTGAGGTGCCGTGATAAAATTGTAAATATTCTGCGTATGATAGAGTTTTTCGGTTATTTAATTGTGTTAGGTGCGAGTTTGTCATTAAAGTTTGTTGGTATTCTGTTTGAACGATACCAGTAAAAAATTCAGCAACACAACCAGAGCCATAGCTGAAAAAACTAACCCGTTTGCCGGTTAAGTCTTGTGTAGAATGGTCTAATAATGAGCAAAAACTGATGAATAAAGAAGCAGTATAACTGTTGCCGATTACTCGATTATAAACTTGTCCTGCATGAATTTGTTGCTTAATTTGAGTTTTTGAGAGTTTTGAAAGAGTTTTTCTAGCTAGAGTTTTGTGGGCTTTTTCTGCCATTTTAGTAAAGGGGATGTGGTAGCAAAAGTAATCAATACTATCGAAAGTTCGTCCAGTTTCTTCGGTAAAATGTTGCCAAGACTCTTTCAAACTGTTGAGGTAAACCATGGTAGAGTATTTACCGTCTACTAAGGCGGTGCTTCGATGATTAGGCCGCCAAAAGTCCATTACATCGTCGGTATAATATCCTGAACCGAATTCTAACTCTAAAATTCTAGGGTGTTTTTTAACTAGCATCGCTACCGCACCACAGCCTTGTGTCGGCTCTCCAGAAGAGTCAATGTCATATTTTGCGATATCTGCGGCAATCACTAAAATTATTTCTTTTGGATTTGCTCTTACCATCGTACCCGCTATTTGTAATGCGGCCGCACCTGCATAACAGGCTTGTTTAAACTCCATGACTCGGCAGCGTTTAGGAAGCTTCAGGAGTCCATGTAAAAAGGCGGCAGAAGATTTAGAGTGATCTATTCCCGTTTCAGTTGCAAATAAAACCGCGGTAATTTTGTTGACATCTATTTGATCTAAAATAGGTTTAGCCGCCTTGGCTGCTAGCGTAATAATATCTTCATCAGGTGGTGCAATGGACATTTTATCTTGGCCAATACCAAGAGTGAATTTTTCAATATCTATGTTTTTCTCTTGGGAAAAGGTATCTAACCCCAAGAAGTAATCTGAAGTTGAAAAATGAATTAAATCAATGCCTACAGCCATTTAGTCAGAGGTTCCTTAAAGAAATCATTAATTTTTTGTCTGCTCTGCGAGCAAGGTTTGATTTAAAAATAAGTCGTCAAAAGTTGGTGCACCAAGTAAAAATTGAGCGGTTTTGAAAGTTTGCTCAAAAAAGTCTATTTTATCAATCACCGTTTGAGTAGAAAGCATGGCAGGCTCTAAAAAGGGAGCGGCTATGCCAGATAAACGACCGCCCATTATAACAGACTTAACCATGTCTATTCCATTGCGAATACCACCACTGGCAATAAACATGGCTTTGTCTTGGAAAGGAAGGGCTGTGTTTAGAGCTTCAGGAGTAGTTAGCCCCCAGTCTTGAAATAAAAACCCCTGTTGGTTTTTGGCACGGTGTGCTTCAATTCGGCTCCAAGAAGTACCGCCTCTGCCTGCAAGGTCAAACCATTTTATTCCTGCATTAATCCCTATTTCAATGTCTTTTGCAGATAAGCCGCAACCCACCTCTTTTAATATAATAGGCGTGTCTAGTTGTGTCGCGAGTTGTTCTATTTTTTTGGCTAAATTAGCAAAGTTGGTATCACCTTCGGGTTGAATCACCTCTTGCAAGGGGTTTAGGTGGAGATACAATGCATCAGCCTCTAAAATATCAATGGTTTTACGGATTTCATTTAAGCCAAAGCCATAGTTAAGCTGAACAGCACCAATATTGGCAATAAGTGGAATGTTAGGGGCATATTGACGGAGATTAAAGCTTTTTTCTGCTTGTTTATCGAGAATCATCGCCCTTTGAGAGCCTACTGCTAAGGCAACCTTGCTTGCCTCGGCAGCTTCAGCTAGGTGGCGATTAATTTGAGCAAGGTTATGAGAGGCTCCTCCCGTCATAGACGAGATAAGAAGAGGAAAGTTAAGGGGCTTGTTTAAGAATTCAGTACGAGTATCTATTTGAGAATAATTTATTTCAGGTAAGCCTCGATGGGCGAGTTGTATAGTTTCAAACCCAGAACATTGGCGATCAATTTTACTATCTTGTAATATAAGATCAATATGATCTTGCTTGCGTTGCGTGATATTAAGGTCTGATGACATTATGCAAAGGGTCTCATTATGTTCGTTCAAGCCTAATATGTGCTTGCATCAATTCACCGGGGTTAGTTTGTGCGGCAAGCAAAGACAGCTCGCCACATAACGCAGCAGCTCCCGCAATGCAAGCTAAACGGCGGGCATTGGTGCCAGGTTCAACATCAGTTTGAGTGCAACCGATTTGTTTTAGATTATCTAACACAAAATCAAGGTTTTTACCATTGCCGACAGTGCCAACAATCAAGTTAGGTAGAGTGGTAGAAAAGTATAAATCACCGTCAGGAGTCGTTTCGACATGATTAATTGCTTGAGAGCCTTCTACAATGTTGGCGGCATCTTGACCTGTAGCTAAGTAAAATGCCAGTAGCATGTTAGCGACATGGGCATTAGCAGTGCGTAAACCTCCAGAAATAATGCTGCCAATTAAGTCTTTTTTAATGTGTAAATCAACAATAGCTTCTGGGGAGGTTTTTAAAAAGCGTGCACATAATTTACGTGAAAGAGTAGTTTCACAAACCACATTCTTCCCTCGACCTAAGATGCCATTAACGGCAGATACTTTTTTATCTGTACAGTAATTTCCTGAAATAGAAACGTAGTTTAAATCAGGGTATTCACTTAATAGCCAAGGAATAATATTATCAGCGGCATTAGTTACCATGTTATGCCCTGAAGCATCCCCCGTTTTAAATTCTAATCGTAAGTAAATAAGGTTACCCATTACCTGAAAATTAGTATTAAGTAATTGTGCAAAGCGACTAGATTTTGCAACTATGTTTTGCAGGTCTGCATGACGAGACTGAATGCTTTTTAAATGATCTCGTGCGATACCTGCATGAGGAGCCTCTAGTAAAATAGAGCGCGTCATACGCTCATCCATTACTGTTACTCTAATACCCCCTGCATGACTAGTTACCCGTGCACCACGAGCGACAGAAGGCCAGAGCGGGGTTTCATAAGTAGCTAACGGGATCATTAAATCATCTGCTTCGACATCACCGATTAACTTAAATGGACCTACAGATTGCATGGGGATGTTGGCAAATATTTTGGGAGAGTTTGTCATGAAGGTTATTATATCTTATATCCTAAATCTTGAATTGGAACTTTGGATTAGGGGTTTAGTCTAGATTTTAAATAAAAAACCCAAAAACATGCAAAAAGAGCTTGCGTAAATTTCAAATCCGTCT
>CAZRMK010000089.1:0-6414 GCA_964601165.1 uncultured Piscirickettsiaceae bacterium
ATTGTGAAATATAGCCATTTTAATTTGTGCATCCATTTATGCAAAGGTCTCTCATAGTATTTATGACTTTTATCTTCTCATTAATTTTTTTTATTTTCATGATTAGTTTATTTCATTGTTACCTTGATTAAAACAAGGGTAAAATGGATAGTATAGGAGTTTTTAAATAAGTTTAAAGCAAACTAAGGAGAGCGGATGAAAAAAATTAAATCTAGTGATGTGAATTATCCTTACAGTGAAAAATTAGCATCAGAAGAATATGAGATAACTAAACAGCAATTACAGATAGAACTCTTAAAATTGCAAAAGTGGATTAAGCTGAATGGCAAGCGAGTTGTGATTATTTTTGAAGGTAGGGATGCCGCAGGAAAAGGTGGCACAATTAAGCGGATGATGGAACACCTTAATCCACGTGGAGCAAGAGTGGTTGCTTTAGATAAACCATCAGCAACTGAGGCGGGTCAGTGGTATTTTCAGCGTTATGTTCAGCATTTACCTACCGCTGGAGAAATGGTTTTATTTGATCGATCTTGGTACAACCGTGCGGGAGTTGAGAGGGTTATGGGTTTTTGTACCCCACCGCAGTACAATCAATTTATGCATCAGGCACCAGACTTTGAGAGAATGATCACTTCAAGTGGCATTTACATGATTAAATTTTGGTTTTCGGTTGGTCAAAGAGAACAGCTACGTCGTTTTAATGCCCGTAAGCGTGACCCATTAAAACAGTGGAAATTAAGCCCGATGGATTTAGCCTCATTAGATCGCTGGGCAGAGTATACTAAGGCAAAAGAAGATATGTTTTTTTATACCAATACGGCAGAGTCTCCTTGGACTGTGGTAAAGTCTAATGATAAAAAACGAGCTCGTTTAGAAGCAATACGTTTTGTACTTAATTCTCTCCCATATGATGAAAAAGATAGTGATGCTGTTGGAAAAACAGACCCTCTTATTATTAGTAATGGAGAAGATGTTTTTAAGGAGGATTAAGGTAAAACCATAACCCCATATCAGGACATAAATAAATTGGGGTGTAAACTTAGGAGAATAATATGCATTATGAAAGTCATGCTACAGAAGTAGTAAAGCGTTTTAAGAGAATGTTATCAGATGACGCTATATCTGGAGTGACAGAAGAGCATTTTGAGGAGTTAGAAACCTTGGTGGCGGCTGCATTAGGGGTGGTGGATTCTCAAGCAAAACATGATTTTGCGAAGCGTGTTGAAGCCTTAGCTCATGAACTAAGAATAGCATCAAGTAGCGTAGATTAAGCACTTGCAGGATTTAGGTCTTAGTCTATAGATGAATGATGAACCAGTCTGATGGGGGTTGCCAAACACTTTTAAATAGATCTAAACTTCCATCAAAACAACCAGGAATCCCTGAGTGGCTACAAAGTCGATTAGGGATTTTCCAGTCTTCTAATAAAGGGCAAGCTCCAATCATGTGGGCTGCTTCTATTGGTAAATTATCAAACATAAATCTAGCGGGTTTAATTGGAAAAGGGAAGTCTTCTTGTGCTTCCATAATTAAAACCAGTGAGTATTTGCTTCCCAATTGTTTACTTAAATAGAAAGCTTGTGCGATATTATCTTTTGAAACAAGTAAGCAGTGGGTGCGATTTAAGCTTAATTTTTTCTCAAAATCTGATAAAAAATACCATTTCTGGTGATTGTTAAAATTAAATTGCAGGTTTTTGGTTTGTTGGAGGGGTTGTTTGGCTAAAAATTGTATTTGGTTGTTAGATAAGTTGTTAGTCAATTTTTGAGAAAATAAGTTGAGCTGTATTCCTTCAACTTTGATGAAAAAATTAACGGGCAATTCAATGCAAACTGGAGCAGTCCATTGAATTAGCCAGTAATGGTTAGGCTGTTCTGTTTGTCGGATAAATTGTGCGGTGATTAACATATTGAGACCTTTGCACGAGATTACTCACGCGACTAACTCGTGCAAAGGTCTCATATTATTAAATACGAAAAACAGGGCGACCTTGAAAATAGGTAGTTTCGACCTTGGCAGAAAAATGCCAGCCAGTAAATGGGGTATATTTACCTTCACTGAGCATAGTTTTATTTTGCAGTTGCCAATCTTGGTTAGGGTTGATTAGGCTAAAGTCTGCAGAGTGTTTTTCATGTAAACTCCCAGTTTTAACGTTTAAAATTTTAGCGGGGTTTTGTGTCACGCATTTAATGGCTGTCATCAGTTCTAAAACGCCATCTTCCACCAGCTTAAGCAGTAGGGGAAGTAGAGTTTCTAATCCGCTAATGCCAGGAGCCGACTCCCCAAATGGTAAGAGCTTGTCATCACGTCCTAGAGGAGTATGGTCGCTCACAATCGCGTCAATTACTCCTGATTTAATGCCATAAATTAAAGCGTCTCTATCAGAGTGGCTCCTTAAAGGCGGGGTGACATGAAATTGTGAACCAAATCCAATCACGTCATATTCTGTTAAAATAAGCTGATGAATAGCAACATCACAAGTCACATTAAGACCACGTTGTTTTGCATCGCTAATCATTTCTACCGATCGAGCGGTAGAAAGTTTTGAAAAGTGAGCAGAGACCCCCGTTTCTTCTACTAAAAGTAAATCTCTTGCTAAGGCTGTGGTCTCTGCTGAGGCGGGAATGTCTGCTAACCCAAGTCTGGATGAAATGACTCCACTGTGTGCAACGCCATGGTTTTTTAGTAAAGCATCTTCGCAACGAATCATCAGTAAAATATTTTGGCTAGCGGCGTAGCTCATGGCGTTTTTTAGAGTTAGGGGGTTTTGAATGGGTTGATCAGCTTGGCTAACAGCAACACATCCCGCCTGTTTAAGTGCTGCCATATTGCTTAAACGCTCGCCTTGTAAATTTTGAGTTAAAGCCCCTATCGGCAAAACGAAAGCGGTTGCCGCTTGACGAGCTCGGCGACGGATTAACTCGGTTACAGCTTGGGAATCGTTAACAGGGTTGGTATCAGGTAGACAGCACAGGGTAGTAATGCCACCTGCAACAGCTGCTTGGGTTTCAGATTGAATATTACCTTGATATTGGCTACCAGGTTCTCCTAAACGAGCAGATAAATCTACTAATCCTGGTAAAATCCATTTATCAGAAGCATCTATTTCTTGATCAGGGCTAAAGCCTTCTGGAGACTGCTGTCCTATGCCAACAAATTTTCCTCTAGCGATATAAAGGCTAGTTACTTCATTAAGATTTTGCGATGGGTCAATTATGCG
Source organism: uncultured Piscirickettsiaceae bacterium (assembly GCA_964601165.1). Taxonomy (GTDB): domain Bacteria; phylum Pseudomonadota; class Gammaproteobacteria; order Thiomicrospirales; family Thiomicrospiraceae; genus Thiosulfativibrio. Next base: position 3,221 of record CAZRMK010000089.1, read on the forward strand.
AGCGTTGTTGATTTGTAGTCTCATAAGGTTGCTTTTAATTCATTAGAATTCTTAACAAGAATTGCCATAATCGCCATGCGAACTGCAATGCCATAAGTTACTTGTTCTAAGATAACGGATTGTGAACCATCTGCCACTTCGGAGGCAATTTCAACTCCACGATTAATAGGGCCTGGGTGCATTACAATGGCATCTGGTTTAGCAAGTGCCAAGCGTTGGTTAGTTAAACCGTATTGGTTAAAAAATTCTTTTTTACTCGGAAGTAAGGCACTGTCCATACGTTCATTTTGTAAACGTACCATAATAATTACATCGACGCCATCAAGCCCGTCTTCAATTTTGTCATAAACATGAACTCCAAGTGCTTCTGGGTGTGAGGGTAATAATGTTTTGGGACCTACAATACGAATTTCTCTGGCTTCTAAAATACTTAAAGCTTGAATTTGCGATCTGACGACGCGAGAGTGGAGAACATCGCCAATAATAGCGACCTTTAAATCAAAAACATCGCCTTTATGTTTGCGAATGGTGAACATGTCCAGCATTGCTTGGGTGGGGTGAGAGTGACGACCATCCCCCGCATTAATTACATGAACATGGGGGGAGACATGTTGGGCAAAAAAATGGGCTGCGCCACTTTCACCGTGGCGAATGACGAACATATCTGCCATCATCGCTTCCAAATTCCACAGGGTATCTAGCAGGGTTTCGCCCTTTTTAGTGGAAGAGGTTGCTATGTTAAGATTAACTACATCGGCAGATAAACGTTTTTCGGCGATTTCAAAGGTGGTAAGGGTGCGGGTGCTGTCCTCAAAAAAAAGATTCATAATCGTCTTGCCGTGCAAGTCATTAATCTTTTTTATTTCTCCTGTATGTTCATCAATAAAACTGTTAGCAACGTCTAAAATTTCAATAAGTTGAGGTTGTTTTAAGCCTTCTAGGGTTAAAAAGTGGCGGAGTTTACCTTTTGCATTTAGCTGAATGTTTGGGGTTGAAAGTCTCATTGTGTTGTTAACCAATTTTCTAAAATAATTTGTGCTGCATGGTCATCAATGGCTATACTTTGCATGCCTCGTTTAGAGCGAACCCGATTTTCTGCTTCAACAGAACTTAACTGTTCTTCAATATAAAAGACGGGTTTATTGTAACGCCCACTTAAACGTTGCCCAAACTTTCTAGCAGGCTGGGTAAGGGCTTGCTCTTCACCATTTAGGTGAAATGGTAATCCGACTACAATTGCATTGGGTTGCCACTGAGAAAATAATTGTGTGATATGTTGCCAATCTGGCTTGCCATCTTTACTTTTTACAATGGCCTGCGGGCTAGCTGTTTGGGTAATGGTTTGTCCTATCGCAACCCCAATACGACGTAATCCAAAATCAAATCCAATTATAACACCAGATACTGCTGGCGGTTTTTTTGGATGTTTATTTGGCATTAACTGTATCCCGCCTCCATGCTTAAAAACTCTGGCGAGACCCCTAACGAACTTAAAGCAAGACTCCACTTTTCATCATGAGGGGTATCAAACACTAAGGATTCATTATAAGGAATGGTTAGCCAGCTATTGTTTTTAATCTCATCAGCTAATTGCCCAGCCTCCCAGCCAGAAAATCCTAAACAGGCAATAAATTGTAAAGGGCCTGTTCCGTCGGCAAGTGCTTTAAGCAGATCATCAGAAACTGACATAGCCAACCCGTCTTGTAAAACCATAGATTTTTTCCAAAGTTTTTCAGTAGTCTTTTCTGAATCTTCTCCTGAATTATTTTCGGAATATTTATGTAAAATAAAACCATGCTCCATTTTAACTGGTCCACCTAATAAAACCTTATCATCAATATAAGGTAAATTAGTATTGGGGTTTAAATCAAAATGCGTTAGTAATTGTTTAATATCAAAAGAGTGGGGGAGTGTAAGTGTAAGACCCATAGAGCCTTCCGCGGTATCTTCTATCATATAAATAAGGGTTTTTTCAAACCAAGAGCCGTTTAGATTAGGCATGGCAATAAGAAGTTGATGCTCTAAAGAATGTGTGTTTATCATAAGATGAAATTATACTGAATTTAGAGATTTTTATTTGTTAAAAATTTGAATACGATCACGCATTTGTGGAGACATGATGATCCGTTGATCTTGATCAATCATCAAAACCTCTGCAATCCCCATTTGTTTAGCAATTTGTTGCCATTGTTTATGACCTGCAATCATGATAGCAGTGGCGGCGGCATCAGCCCTAGTTGCATCAGAGTGAATAACTGTAACAGAAGCAAAATTATCTGCTGGCAGGGCTGTATTGGGATTGATTATATGGCTATAACGCTGACCTTGCCAAATAAAATAACGCTGATAACCTCCTGAGGTAACAATGCTCTCATCGCCTTGTAAATTGATGCTTGCCAGAGGTTGATTAGGGGTAAATGGGTTATTAATGCCAATAACCCAAGGGGTATTTTTCTTACCATATTTATTGCCAATAATTCGCATATCCCCACCAATATTAACTATCGCATTTTTAATGCCAGATAGCTTTAGAGTGGTAATGGCAATGTCCAAAGCTAATCCTTTGGCATTGCCGCCAAAGTCTAAAGCAACATTAGGATTAGTTGAGGAAAGTATTAAGCCATCAAATTGTAAATTTGCAATACTTGGGCGATTATTTAACCACTCTTGGAGCTGTAATTCACTAGGTGGAGAACCTTGCCAATTCTCACCATGAAAGCCCCAAAGTTGAATAAGCTTGCCAATGGCAGGGTCAAATAAATAGTTAGACTCTTGGGCGAGCTGCTGAGATTTAACTATAAACGCTTTAACATCTTCGGCAACCACAATGGTTTGTTGGCTTTTAATTGCCTGATTAATTTTACTAACAATCCCGCCTTCCTCCCAAGCATGCCAATCTTGGTGAAATTGATAAAAACGAGCTTGTATGTCTTGTATAGCTTGGTCAGATTTTTTTGGATTATCGCTGTAAATAGTAATATTAACTTCTGTCCCAAAAACAATAAACTGAGTTTGATGAGAAGAGAGGTGGTTTTTTGTTGAGCAACTAGTGTTAATTAATATAAACAAGGATAGCAGACTTATCCTAAAGAGCAAGTTGTTGATTTTTTTAGTATTGTTGAGCATCTTATCTCCTGTGAATGTTTTTGTATATAAGTCGTATTAACGGTTAAGCAAGTTTTATTCTGTAAATT
>CAZRMK010000090.1:0-6136 GCA_964601165.1 uncultured Piscirickettsiaceae bacterium
CATAAACCACTGTCATCTAATCATGGCCTTTGGCTCTAGCTACTTCATCTACTCCAATATAAGTTAAGTCCTTGAGTTGCTCTGGCTCAAGATTTGGTAGGTGTGTTTTTAGCCAGAATCTGTCAATGTTTTTGACGCTCTCCCAGCGTAAGTCAAGATGTTTGGAAACGGTCTTGATGCTCATATGACGACACATTCCACTGACTAGTTTACAAAATCGTTGCGTGTAATAACAGCCTTTATCGGTGAATGAGAGGGTTTCCATGTGACGTTGGTTATTAGAGCCTCTGACTTGTGCACGCTCGACTTCTATCCATGTTTTACCGCCGAATAATGGTACATCTCGTATTGGTTTTGTCTTTAATTGAACAATGCTACCCCGCTCTCTTGTCTGTGGGTTTATGGCATTAAACCGATGATCTCTACGACACTGTATGATTGCGTCATTAGAGTCTTCTTCAATTTTAAACCCTTTGAGACATTGCCTTGTAAATCCTAGAATAGCACTTGGGATATTAAGCATATATTACCTACCTTATTATAAAGTCGTTGAAAGCCTTATATATCGTAGGTTAAATGGTGCTTTAATATCCCTTTTTTGTCATAATGGCGGAGAAGAGTCGACCATTACACTCGAACTGTGGTTGAACGAACATTTGGCGTGCTTAAATTACATTATGGCATGGCACAAGCAAGATACATGGGCATAGCAAGAAATTCCTCAAGAATAATGATTATAAGCATGGCACATAATCTCAAAAGAGGGCTTGCTATTAAACTAGCCAGTTAGAAAACACAGGGTTATTGTGTCTAAAAAACGCAATATTCTTGAAATTAACATCAAAAACGAGATTTAAAATGGTGAAATGACTTAATTTACTTGAAAAACTTGAAAAACATGATTTTTGAGTAAATGTGGGATTGTTTTGCAAAGGTTTCAAATAAAGATAACTTGAAGTCTAAACAATCAGCCTAACAAAACGTTCCATCGGACAGTCAAACGCGTCATTTTTTACTAGATGAACTAAACATTAGGAGGGGCTTAATAAGCTAGTTTGAAATATTAACAACATTACAGGCAATTAAAGGGCGTTAACGAGTTTTGGCTATTGCCCAAGCTTCAATCATTTTTACATTGGTATGTTGTTTAATTTGTTTGGCGACGACCTCCATTGTTGTTCCTGTTGTCATCACGTCATCAAGCAAAGCGAGGCTTTTAACTCCCGCAAAACCGGCTGCATTAACTTGAAAAACGCCCGCTAAATTTTTCTTACGTGCCGCCTTAGAAAGTTTGGTTTGACTTATAGTTGGTTTGATCCTTTCTATGCCATTTAAAATTAATGGTATAGACAATCGTCTGCTCACTGCTTTTGCTAGTTCTAAAGATTGATTAAAGCCTCTATTTCGTAACCGTGAAACGTGTAGAGGAATTACAGCAATTGCTTCCACTTGAGAAGCATCTATTGTTTGTAACATTAGCGTAGCTAAAATATGACTGATAGCATGTTGGCGTTGATATTTGTACAGATGAATTAGCTCGCGTAAATCGCCTGCAAAATCATAAAAGGCTTGAGTACGATCAAAACTTGGATGCTGGCTTAAACAAGCTCCGCAAAGCAAGCTCTCATAAGATTTTTCACCACAAACAGGGCAAATCTCTGTTTGATATTTAAAACCTTGTATAACACTTTTCGACAAATCTAAACCGTCTAGTCCTTGTAGATTAGTTAACACACAGGTTGGCGGAAAGCACCAGTTTTGTAAACGCTTTAAGCTTTGTTTCATCATCAATCCTCATCAGCTATAATACCTAACAATTAGAAAGAATACGCGAGTTTTAAATATGGCTGCAACAGCACTTGTCCGTAATAATTGGACATTACAGGAAATTAAAGACATCATGAACCAACCGTTCAATGACTTAATTTTTCAAGCCCAAACCGTGCATCGTCAATACTTTGATCCCAACGAAATTCAAACCAGCACTTTGGTTAATATTAAGTCGGGCGGTTGTGCCGAAGATTGTTCTTATTGCTCGCAAAGTGCGCGCAATAACGCCCAAATTGAAAAACAACAGATGATGGAAGTGCAAGAAGTCATCGAACAGGCTCTTATCGCCAAGGAACGAGGTGCAACTCGTTTATGCATGGGAGCTGCTTGGCGTAATCCCACTAAAAAAGATTTTCCACGGGTACTAGAAATGGTGCGAGTTGTGAAAGATTTGGGTTTAGAAACCTGCTTAACCCTTGGTATGCTTAATGATGACCAAGTCGCGCAATTAAAAAAAGTTGGCTTAGATTATTACAATCATAACTTGGATACCTCAGAAGCTTTTTATCCCAAAATTATCACTACTCGTAGCTATCAAGATCGCCTAGATACTATTGATAAAGTACAAAAAGCCGATATTAATGTTTGCTCTGGTGGAATTATAGGCATGGGAGAAGAGCATAAGGATCGTGCCGAATTATTGCGTACTTTTGCGACCATGCGACATCACCCAAACTCAGTACCGATTAACCTATTAGTTCCAGTTGAAGGCACGCCTTTAGCACATATGCGTGGTAAAACTGATTCCTTTGAATTTATCCGCGTCATTGCAACCGCTCGTATTGTAATGCCACAAACTTACGTTCGCCTCTCCGCTGGACGAACTGAATTAAGCGATGAAGCACAAGCTCTGTGTTTTTTCAGCGGAGCTAACTCTATTTTTTATGGCGACAAACTACTCACCACCGAAAACCCCGAATCTAATCATGACCTAATCCTCTTTGCTAAACTTGGTTTAAACATGCAAACCAATAAAAAAGCCGAAGCGGTTGCCCAGTCTTTACGCCAACAGATCACAGAACTTAGTGCATAACTAAATATATCTAAGTGTTTCCTAAATGACAAAACCATCAATTCAACAACGCTTCCACCCCCTACTACAGCAGCGTAAAACTCAATCCCTGTATCGTCAAGTTCCTCTTAGTGCCTCTGCCCAACAACCTCTTATGAAAATTAATGGTCAAAACGTCATCAATTTTTCATCTAACGACTACCTTGGGCTTGCTAATCATCCTAATATAAAATTAAGCCTGCAAAAAGCTCTACAACAAGATATAAGCATAGGATCTGGAGCCGCACACCTAGTAACAGGACACCACCTACAACACCAACTACTCGAAGAAGAACTGGCTAGCTGGCTAGGAGTTGAACGAGTCTTACTCTTCTCAACTGGCTATATGGCAAACCTAGCAGTGCAACAAACTTTAATGCAAAAAGGTGATTTAATTTTAGGAGATAAGCTTAACCATGCCTCTCTCATTGACGGCGCATTACAAAGCCATGCCGACTTTAAACGCTATCCACATTTAGACATGCTTGCCCTTGAAAAACGCTTACAAGCACATCAACTTAAAAGCAACCCCGATAGCGTCTGTTTAATTGCCACAGATGGAGTTTTCAGTATGGACGGCGACCTTACTCCACTTCTCCAGATACAAAAACTCGCCAAAAAATACCAGGCGTGGTGTTTTTTAGATGATGCTCACGGTCTAGGAGTGCTTGGTAAACAGGGACAAGGTTGTTTTGAATACTTTAATTGTTCTCTAGACAACAATACTGTTTTAATGGGCACTCTCGGCAAAGCTTTTGGTAGCAGTGGTGCTTTCGTTGCCGGTAGCCAAATTTTAATCGAAACCCTAATCAACTTTGCCAGACCCTATATTTACACCACCGCCATGTCACCACTAATGGCAGTAGCCAGCCGTGCCGCTCTAAAACATGTAATTCAAGCCGATGCACAGCGCGAACATTTACAAAAGCTTATTCAAACCTTTAGAGAGGGAGCCCAATTTTTAGGACTAACCCTAACCAACTCACCTAGTGCCATTCAAGCCATTTTACTCGGTAAACCACAAACTGCCTTAAACTGGAGTGAATCTCTTAAACAACAAGGCTTCTGGGTAGGAGCTATTAGACCGCCCACTGTTGCTAAAAACTCAGCAAGATTACGCATCACCCTCAGCGCATCACATTCGATAGAACAGGTTAATATGTTATTAGATGCATTAAAAAGAGTAGAATATCAGCATGAAACTGAACTGTGAAATCATTAAATCTCAAAACCCTCAAGATCAAAGTCAAGCTAATCCTAACCTGACTCTTATTCACGGCTGGGGATCGCAAAACTCGATTTGGATTGACTGGGCGACAAATTATCTTGCACCAAACTTTACCCTGCATCTAATTGAACTACCAGGGTTTGGAAAAAGCCCTGAATTTTCTAAAAAAACACTTTCAGCCAGTTCTTTATCTGTCAGTGAAGCTTGGTTAACCGCCCTAGCAGAAAGTTTACCACAAAAAACTCACCTCTTAGGCTGGTCGTTAGGCGGGATTTTAAGCCAAAGACTAGCACTCGATTATCCTGAAAAAGTTCAAAGTTTAATTTGTATGGCATCCACCCCAAGATTCACCCAACTAGACGGCTGGTCTCATGCGGTTAGTCCTAGTTTGCTAGCCAATTTTATCAAAGCTAGCAGCATGGAATATACTAATGTATTAAAGCAATTTTGGCGTTTACAGCTACAAGGTTCAAAAAATGCTCGCCCCCTAATGAAAAAACTCATGGTTCACATGACCAGCCGCAAACTTCCTAAAGTTTCGGGAATGTCTCAAGGGTTATCCCTGCTCCGAGATTTAGATAACCGCGAAATCATCCATACCCTTGCCCAGCCAACTTTATGGCTTTTAGGAGAGTTTGATCCCCTCATACCACAAGCTTTGGTCAAAGATTTAGCCAATCTCCAGCCTCAAGCACAAGTGACCATTATCAAAGATGCCAGCCACATTCCCTTCTTCTCTCATCCAGAAGAAACCGCAACAGAAATTTTAAATTTTCTGCCAAAAAACCTTAATAAAGACCTAATCCCTCTAGGAATAAAAGATTAATGCAGTCTTATAACCGCACTCATATTCAACAACATTTCAACCATGCCGCTAGCACATATAATGAAGCTGCTATATTACAAAAACAAGTTGCCAATCATCTTGATGAACGCTTAGAGCTTATAACCATCCAACCCAAAGTTATTCTAGACCTAGGGTCTGGCACAGGAATTCTGACTCAAAAAATAATTCAGCGTTATCCAGACTCTCAAGTTTATGGCATAGATATAGCTCTTTCCATGTTAGAAGAATCCCAGCAACACCTTAACAAAGCCCCCACATCTTTAATAAAAAAGCTAACCCAAGCTTTCAAACCACCAACCTTTGCATTAATTAATGCCGATACTTACCAACTGCCCTTTACTGATAACTCAGTAGACCTACTGGTCAGCAACTTAATGTTGCAATGGTGCGATGATTTAGATGCGGTATTTAAAGAATTTCGTCGTGTTTTACGCCAAGAAGGAGTCATTATATTCACTTCCTTTGGTCCAGACACCCTCAAAGAACTACGTCGATCTTGGTCTAAAACCGATCAAGAAGAACATATCAACACCTTTATTGACATGCACGACATTGGTGACTCTTTAGTTAGAAACGGCTTCGGTCAGCCAGTTATGGACGTAGAAACCTTCACCTTAACTTATGATAAACCGATAACCGTTCTCAAAGACCTAAAAGCCATAGGAGCAACCAATGCCAACAACCAGCGTTCTAAAGGACTAATGGGAAAACAACGTTTCTCTCAAATGCTAGAACATTATGAAACTTTCAGAAACAGCCGCAGCGACGCCAAAATACCCGCCACCTACGAAGTAGTACACGGTCACGCTTGGGCAACACAAGAAATTATCAAAGGCCCCAACAGAGATCGCTCAGGTCTAGTAGAGATCTCTCTAGAACAATTTCAAAATCAAACCAAACAGCTTAACTAAGAATAAGGCCTAGATCCTGCAAATGCTTGCACACCTCAACATAGTGTTTTCTTTTCTATGGCATTTAATAATGAGATTAAATTTTTTTCAATTGCAAATCACTACTGTCCGATTAAGAAATTAACCAAAGTAATAGAGCCTGAATCCATAAGCCATAGAGTAAAATAGCAACTCACTAGACAGCATTTTACAAACTAAGGATTCAAGCATGAAACATCGTAACACCATTTTTAACCAACTTCTAACTTTTCTACCCCGTAACCAATTCC
>CAZRMK010000091.1:0-6076 GCA_964601165.1 uncultured Piscirickettsiaceae bacterium
AACCTTATATATCGTAGGTTAAATGGTGCTTTAATATCTCTTTTTTGTCATAATGGCGGAGAATAGCCAAAATATTAGTCGCACCCTTAGATTTAGTAGCTATTTTTTATTTTCTATCTCATCAATAGGCTATGCGATATCCATGCTTGAAGACTTTCGGTAGCCGGTATTAGATAGTTTTCAAGAGAAAGGTACAGAAAATTTTAGAAAAACTTAACAAAAAAAATCAGAAGCCAAAAAAACCTGAACTAAGTCAGGCTTTAATATGGGTAAACTATCCTAAGAGTTTTTTACACAGTAAACGACTCTCCACAACCACAACTGTCTTTCACATTGGGGTTATTAAACGCAAACCCTTCATTCAAAAGACTTTCTTTAACGTAATCTAATTCCATACCATCTACATTTGATAAACTTTTCTTATCGACAATAACCTTCATTCCAAAACTTTCAAAAACCTCGTCATTTTCAGCAATCTCATCGGCATAATCAATAACGTAAGAAAACCCCGCACAACCACTAACTTTTGTACTTAATTTTAAACCCAGACCTTTGCCGCGCTTATCTAGCATAGATTTTACTCTTGACGCTGCATTTTCAGTTAAAGTAACTGCCATGTTTTTTCCCCTCTTAAAATAACTTAATCACTTAGAAAATTGAATTTCTTCAAACACCGTTCGCTTTTCAATTAATTGTTGCAAGGTTATTTTATCTAAAAAGACATCAATCATCACGCTTAAATCTGACCACAGGTGATGAGATAGACAAGTTGAACCACTTTTACAATTTTCTTTTCCTTGGCATTTTCTAGGATCCATCACCTCATTCATCGCCCCTACAATTTGACTAATAGAAATCTCATCTGCATCACGACTTAAGCGATAACCGCCACCTGGACCTCTCGCACTTAAAACCAATTCTGATTTTTTTAATTTTGAAAAAATTTGTTCTAAATAAGACAATGAAATGTCTTGCCTATCAGAAATCATAGATAGGGTAATAGGGCCAGTCAACTGATTAATAGCAATATCTAGCATTGCTGTCACAGCATAACGCCCTTTAGAAGTAAGTTTCATAAGCATCCTTCGACTATTTTTCTTATTAATTACCAGGGTCATTTTATAATAACCTACCTATTCACTCAAGTATTATTTAAAATAAGTGATTATGCATAAGAGTGCAAACGCTTGCAGGATTTAGGTAAAAACAAATTTTTATCGCCATTTTTTACAGAATTCTTTATAAGGCATGGGCTTGTCATACAAGTACCCTTGCCTTAAAACATTGGAGCAACCTTTAAAGAAATCATTTTGAGGCTGAGTTTCAACGCCTTCTACCACTACCCTAAAGCCCATATTATCAGCAATCACCAATATGGATTTAACTAATGAAGCATCGCCTTTGCTGGCGGTAATATTTTTTACAAAAGACCTATCAATTTTTAATTCCTGTATAGGAAGATCTTTTAAATATGCAAGAGAAGAATAACCCGTTCCAAAGTCATCAATAGAAAACCTTACTCCTATTTTAATTAACAACTTCATTTTTTGTAAAATATCTTGTATATTATCGACAAAGACTCCTTCGGTAATTTCAAGCGTTAAATAGCTGGGTAAAACTTTTGTTTGTTGCAATATTTCTTTAAACTTATCACTGAAATCCTGCTTTAAAAACTGTCTTGGACTAATATTAATGGAAAGATGGTATTTAAAACCTTGCTCGAAAGATTGTGCCATTTCCTGACAAGCCCTTTCTAACACCCAGTCACCAATTTTAACAATTAAGTCTGTTTGCTCTGCAATTGGAATAAATTTAAAAGGACTAATCATGCCTTTCTCTGGATGCAACCAACGAATTAAACACTCAACCCCTTTAAGACTCCCTAACTCATCTACCTGTGGCTGGTAATGAAGAGTAAATTGTTTGTATTTAAGTGCTGCCTTAACATCTTGTTCTATCTGAAAACTTTCAAACGCATGTTTTTTTAGAGCTTGATCAAAGAATTGAATTTGATCTCCTCCCTTAGCTTTGGCGTAATGCAAGGCGGTATCGGCATGTTTTAACACTTCAGTTACTGAACCTGCCTTTTCATCAAGCAAATGGGCTACCCCTATACTGACCGTAATTAGCACCTCCGTATGTTTATCCCCTACTATGAAAGGAGAATGTAGGGTTTTGAATAAACTATATACTTTATGCTCTAGTTGCTGCTCTGTTTGAGAAGATAAGGGCAGAGTATATAAAACCGCAAATTCATCAGCACCCAATCTTGCTAATAAATCTACATCCGAAATAAACATTTTAAGCTTATCGGCAACCTGTTTTAAAAGCATATCGCCAACTACTTTGCCCTTAGCATCGTTAATCACCTTAAAACGATCAAGATTAATTAACACCAAATAATCCTGCGTTGTCCTATCTGTTCCTGTCATATCTTGATACAGATAACCTGCTAACTTTTCATTAATCACTGTTTCTAACAGGTGGCGATTAGCTAAACCTGTTAAGGAATCATAAAAAGCAAGTTGATGAATTTTTTCATGGCTTTCTTGCTCTTTAGTAATATCTCTTTGAATGGATAAAAAACCCGTTATTTTTTGTGACTCATCTTTAATTGGAGTAATTGTAGCTCGGAGAATTTGCCTTTCGCCCTGCTTATTTAAGTTAATTAAATCACCAGCCCAAGTTTCGCCTTTATTAATTTTTTCCCACAAATCTTTAAATACTTGTTTAGGCACTTCACCAGAATTAAATACTTTAGGTGCCAATGAATACAATTCTTCTAAAGAATAACCTGATTGCTCTATTACCGCAGAATTAGCATATTCAAATTCACCTTTTTCATTAGTAATTGCAACTCTAATAGGGCTTTGCTCAATTGCAAGGATTAGCCTTTTATTCTGCTGTTTGGTTTTCATTAAATAGCGATTTTTAACCAGAATAGAGCGTAACAGCCATAGCATCAACGTCATCACCAGCAGGACAATAATAGAAATATAGTTATGCCATTCACTCCAAACACCAAGCAAGGTCAGCTCATCCTCTTGATCAAACGGCGGTAATCCTAAAGACCTTAGCAAAAGATCAATCATTAGATAATCTTCCGCAACAGTAAAACCCGTAACTTTAATCTGCTCTGCGATATAGCTATCTAACCGTATTTTTAACAAGGCAATAATGACCTGCTCAACTAGCTCTCTGTCCATAGGCAACAAGGCTACTAACGGCCACTCTGGATATAGACGTGTACTGCTGAGGAGTGAAAACTCTTTAAATGACTGAGGATGAATAATTTTAACTTGGCTGGGTAAGAGCTTTTTATCATTAAAAAGCTTTTCTAATACTCCGCTACGAACAAAGCCCACATCAGCTCTACCAGAAAGAACCGCAGCAACAGCATTAGTATGTGGTAAACCTACTTCAAGCCATGTAATCTCATCCTTACTAGCAATCACCCCCTGTTCAATCATCTCAAATAGTTGCATATTAAAACCACCAAGAGATTTTTTGGTGGGGATTGCAATGGTTTTATCAACAAGATCAGCAAGAACATTAATATCGTCTCTACCTGACCTAGTAAATATAACTCCACCAAATACACTGTAACCCACAACTCCAGTCCTTGTAAAAGAAGCGGTATTTAATATAGAAACTAAGGGAGAACTTAAGTCATGCTGATAAGTTAGAGCAACATAATGAGCTGGCTGAGTAAATAAAAAATCTATTTGTTTGTTAGCGACTTTTTGATTTATTTTACTGTAATCACCTACCACAAGCTCAAAATGGTGCGTTGGTATTTGTTGATTTAAATACTCTACCAAAGGTTGCCAACGTTGCAGTGTTTCTTGCTCGCTACGAAAGGCTAAAATACCTAAGGTAACTGTGGTGTCGGTGTGAGAGGCGGAGTTTGGTGTACTAAGTACTGTGGAGGTTTTAGCAGAGAGAATAAATAAAAGGGCTAGTAAAAACCAGAATTTTAAGCCAAGCAGACGCCAAAAATGAATCATATTAAACACTCTTTTACCAGATTGCGGATCACTATAACCATACGAGACCTTTGCATAAATGGGGTGCGAATAAAAATGAGATATATTTTACTAGGTTTTGCTCAAAAAATAAGCTTAATAGCTAGCTATTGGGCGTTTTTTTGGGCAAAAGATTGTGAAATATAGCCATTTTAATTTGTGCATCCATTTATGCAAAGGTCTCCATACATTTAAATATTTATAAGAGACCTTTGCACGAGTTAGTCGCGAGAGTAAAATGAGATAGAATTTTGCAGGTTTTAGTCAAAAAACAAGCTTAATAGCTAGCTATTGAGCGTTTTTTGGACTGAAAGATGCGAAATTATAGCCATTTTAATCCGTGAATAACCTCGTACAAAGGTCTCTACAAGTATACCTTTAAACATTGTCAAGTATTTCTTATAGTTGAATGAAGATGTGCTGCTTGGTTTGGGTCTTCTGGCTCCAAAACCACGTCTTCTAAACTTGGCAAAAGTATATCTACACTTTTTCCACCCAATTTTTCTATCTCGACACTTAATAATTGCAACTTTTCATCTTGCACCTGAATATGCTCAAGTAAACTGTAAATTGCTCTTTCAATTGGATCTTCCATGTCTGCATCAACACCATAGGCATCAAACCCAATTTTCTTTGCCATTTTTTGACGACGTTTTTCTTTTTGAGTTTTATCTCTATCCACAACTCGTCCAGGAATTCCTACTACGGTATGACCCTCAGAAATGGATTTAAGAACTACTGCATTTGAACCTATATTAACATTATCTGCAATAGTAATAGGCCCCAACACCTTAGCACCAGCTCCAACCACAACGCCATTACCTAATGTTGGGTGACGCTTGCCTCCTTTCCAGCTAGTGCCTCCCAAGGTTACACCGTGATATAGCGTGCAATCAACCCCTATCTCTGCGGTTTCTCCAATCACCACACCCATACCATGATCGATAAAAAATCTTTTTCCAATTTTAGCTGCCGGATGAATTTCTATGCCCGTTAACCAACGCGCCAAACCAGACAACCACCTAGCTAACCATTTCCAGTTTTTTAACCAGAGCCAATGGGTCATTCTATAAAATAAGATGGCATGCAATCCTGGATAGGTTGTTAAAACCTCAAACGTGTTTCTAGCAGCAGGATCTCTTTCAAACACACACTTTATATCAGACTTTATTCTCTCAAACATCTATTTAATCACTTGTTTTTTAGTGGTTTAGATAAGTTTAAATCTAACAACTTCTTAGATTGCCTTTGCGCCGCCGTTAACATTCCTCTTAAAATATCAACTTCCTTAACATCCAATTGTGAACGATTAAATAAACGCCGCATTCTTCGCATAAAACGAGCATTTTTTGCAGGATCTAAAAACTCAATATCTTGCAATCCTTGATATAAATGCTCATAAAAGCCCTCTAACTGTTCTGCTGAAGCTAAATCATGACGATAGCCAAAAGATTCAACCACTCCTGCCTCTCCTGTAGCCATTAAAAACTCATAAGCAAAAACTTGAACCGCGGCGGCAATGTTTAATGACGAATAATCTGGGTTAGAAGGAATATGAGCTAAATAATGGCATTTATCCATTTCATCATTATTTAATCCAGAATTTTCTCGCCCAAATAAAATCGCAATTTCACTACCTTTATCTGTCACTTCCTTTGCCAAACTAGCTGTTTCACGAACATCTATTTGAGGCCATGATACCGTACGCAACCTTGAACTAGAACCTACTACTATTTGACAATCGGCAACAGCTTCTTCTAAAGACCCTATGACTGTTACTTCATCTAAAATATCTGCAGCACTAGAAGCTCTAGCCGATGCCACGCTACTAGGGAACTCCTTAGGATTGACCAACACCAACTGACTTAATCCCATATTTTTCATCGCCCGAGCCACCGCACCTATATTTCCAGGGTGAGAAGTTTCGATCATAACAATTTTAATTTTAGATAAATTAGGGTGAGTTTTATAATCTTCAATCATGCTTTTAAGTTATAGAGACCTTTGCACGAGGTTATTCACGGATTAAAATGGCTATAATTTCGCATCTT
>CAZRMK010000092.1:0-5759 GCA_964601165.1 uncultured Piscirickettsiaceae bacterium
AGACGGATTTGAAATTTACGCAAGCTCTTTTTGCATGTTTTTGGGTTTTTTATTTGTTTTTGATAAAAAACCACTTTACACACAAAGTTATACACCACTTACCCACAACTCACTCTTAACACAACTATTTTTCTTTTTTAGTAACTGCTTCCAGATCTACCTTCACCTCAACTTTATGTTTATGACGCACTTTAACAATTACCTCTGGCTTTTCTTGCCATTCGGTTTCGTAGACATTATCTTGTTGCCGATAACGCGAGTCTTGACTTTTCTGCTCTACGAATCTTTTAGCAAAGAACTCTCTAACCGGTGGAATCAAGAAAAGCAATCCGATTGAGTCTGACATTAACCCTGGTACGAACAAAAAAATACCCCCTACAAAGATTAAAACACCCTCTAACATTTCTGTCTTGGGGATTATCCCCTGTCCTAAAGAGGATTTCATTTTCTGCATGACCATTAGGCCTTGCGAACGCATTAGCCCTATACCCAAAAAAGCCGTCAACAATATTAATAAAATTGTTGGAAAAGCACCAATAAATCCACCCATTAATATTAATAAGTAAAGTTCACCTAAAACGATGAGGATAAAAAACAGTAAGACAATTTTCATGATTTATCCTATATTTATATGAGAAAATCTTTTTTAATTTGATTAAGCTAAAGGCATTCAAACCTTCTTAGCAAGGTAGCCCACAACAACAAAACTTTTAACCATAAATCCTGCAAGAGCTTGTGCGTATAGAATACAAGCTCTTGCAGGGCTTTAGGTCCAACAATTTAATAAGGACTAATCCTCCTGATTTCAAGGCTTAATTATATGAAACGATCTAAGTGGTTTATACAAATACTTGCAATCTTTTTTGCCAGCTACTTTAGCTTAGCAAGTGCCTCACCCTTTACTAATTTACAAGAATTAGGTTCTTCATTATTGGGTGGCGGACCTGAGCTATTAAGAGCCGACGAGGCTTTTGCATTTAGCTACGAAAAAGACGGAGAAGGGCAACTTTTACTGCACTGGGAAATTGCACCAGAACATTATTTATATCAAGAACAATTTAAACTTGAAATAATTGCAGGAAGCGCTACTCTTGGTGCTTTCAACTTACCCCCTGCCGTTGAAAAAATGGACCCCGTTTTTAATAAAATGGTTAGGGCTCAGTATGATTCTTTTTCGGTCTCCCTGCCTATAACCAACCTTAGCGACATTGTTAAGTTACAAGTTCGCTTTCAAGGCTGTGCAAAGATAGGGGTATGCTATCCTCCTATGTATAAAGTCGTTACGCTTGAAGCTGCCAGTTTTGGTATTTACATCCCTTCTGCCACAATTTCACCCACTGATCAAGCGTCTATTCCTTCTGCAACACAAGTCGGTGGAGAACTTTCAGAAACAGATCGAATCACTGAAACCCTTATTCATAGCAATATTTGGATAGTGATTGCAACCTTTTTCCTTTTTGGATTAATACTAGCTTTTACCCCTTGCGTTTTCCCAATGATCCCAATACTTTCAAGTATCATTGTTGGTCAAGGTAAAAACTTATCCACCCGTAAAGCATTTACTCTTTCACTAGTTTTTGTACTCGCCATGGCTGCAACTTATACGGTAGCAGGGGTGCTAGCGGGTATGTTTGGAAAAAACTTACAAATACTTTTCCAAAATCCGTGGATGATTTCGGGCTTTATTTTAATTTTTATTATTTTAGCGCTATCCATGTTTGGCTTTTTTGAATTACAACTGCCAAGTAAATTACAATCTAAACTTGCTAATCTTTCCAACAAACAAGAAGGTGGGACTTTAATTGGTGTAGCAATTATGGGGGTTTTATCTGCCCTTATTGTCGGCCCTTGCTTGGCTCCTCCACTAGCTGGAGCTTTAATTTATATTGGTCAAACAGGAGATGCACTACTTGGAGGACTAGCTTTATTTGCAATGAGCATGGGAATGGGATTACCACTATTATTACTGGGCACTTCAGCAGGTAAGTTTCTGCCTCGTGCGGGTGCATGGATGGACTCTATTAAAGTCGTCTTCGGTGTGGTTATGCTTGCTATCGCAATCTGGATGGCTCAACGTATTTTACCAGAAAGCATCACTCTGTTCGCTTGGGCTACACTATTCATAGGCTCTGCCATTTATCTTGGTGCATTAGAACCCATTGGTAATAAATCCGGCTGGCATAAATTGTTTAAATCTTTGGGTATTATTTTTCTCGCCTTAGGTCTAATAGTTTTATTAGGAGTAGCTGGCGGTAGTAAGAGCCTACTGCAGCCATTAAAAGTTTTTCAAGGAGATGGCGCTACAATACAATCTAAAAAACTAGACTTTACAATCATTAAAACGCTTGAAGACTTGCAAAGAGAATTAGAAAACAATCCCAAGGTTATGCTAGATTTTTATGCTGACTGGTGTATAGCTTGTAAGGAAATGGAAAGCAGAACGTTTACTGACTCAAGAGTTAAGGAAGCTCTAGAAGGCGTAGTTTTATTAAAAGCTGACGTAACAGCAAATGATGCTGAAGATCAAGCCTTAATGGACGCTTTAGGTGTCATTGGCCCACCTACCATTATGTTTTTTCAAGATGGTGTTGAAAACCGATCTAAACGAGTGGTTGGATTTAAAAACGCTGTTGGCTTTACCTTAAACATTCAACAGGCTTTTAATGCAGAAACGACTCCCTAGAGGCTCTCTCGCCCAAAATGCTTCCTAAAAATTACCAGGTCTGGTAATTTTTAGGGATCTTTGCATAATTAAAGTACGGTTTAGGGAATGCAGAAAATAGTGCATTTTTTACCCAAAAATAAGGAAAATAGCTAGCTATTTGGCGAGTTTTTGGGTAGAAAAGGTGCTGTTTTATGCGCTTCATAAACTGTACTTTAATTATGCAAAGGTCTCTTTTAGGGAGGATTACACTTTCAAACACAGGCCATTACCCAATTTTCACAACCGTTCACGCATTTTAATGCGCATTTAATCCATTCTATCCAAAATCACATTTCATTTATGGGTATAATCCAGTCCTTAAAGGCAAATAACTCAATGGATCACTATGGCTGATATCTTGGTATTAAACGGCCCTAACTTAAATATGTTAGGTCAACGAGAGCCAGAGCACTATGGTAATAAAACCCTCAAAGACATTATTTTAGAGTTAGAAGATCTAGCTGACACCTATGAAGTTCGTCTACACAGCTTTCAAAGTAACGCCGAGCACGAATTGGTTGATAGAATTCACGCCGCTCTAAACGAAGGGATAAACTTCATTATTATTAACCCTGCTGCTTTTACCCATACCAGTATCGCCATTCGAGATGCACTCTCAACGGTTCAAATCCCTTTTATTGAAATACACTTATCCAATACTCATAAAAGAGAATCCTTTAGGAGTCATTCCTATTTTTCAGATATTGCAGAAGGGATTATCTCAGGCTTAGGCCCAATGGGCTACCAACTTGCGCTGGCTGCCGCGGTTGAAAAAATTAAATAAGGGCACCTCTAAAAACCTAAGTGTTGCTGAGGGAAATCAGAAATAGTGCCATTTTTAGGCAAAAATAAGGCGAATACTTATTGTATTTAACGAATTTTTGCATGAAAAGGGTGCTGTTTATGGTTTTCCTCAGTTGTGCTTAGATTTTTAGAGATGCCCATAAGACAAGGAACATAGCATGGACATTCGCTCTATTCGCAAACTGATCGAAATAGTAGAACAATCAGACATCGCCGAAATTGAAATTAAAGAAGGTGAGCATAACATTCGAATTACACGCAACAAAGATCCTATTATTGTTTCAGCTCCAGTCGCAATGCAAGCACCGATTGCTCCTGCCTCTACTGTTCCCGCCACACCTCTTACACCAGCACCCAGCAATAACGATCCTGTTGCTCCTGCTGAAATCTCAGGTCACCAAGTCACATCACCAATGGTAGGATCCTTCTACTCTGCTTCTTCTCCTGATGCAGACGATTTTGTTAAAGTGGGTGATAATATATCTATCGGCGATACCCTTTGCATTATTGAAGCCATGAAAATTATGAACCCTATCGAATCAGAGGTCTCTGGCATAGTGAAGCAAATCATGGTCAATAATGCCGACCCTATTGAGTTTGGACAAACATTGTTCATCATCGAATAAGGATACCCCATGATTGATAAAATTTTAATCGCCAACCGTGGCGAAATTGCTCTTAGAATACTACGCGCCTGTAAAGAGATGGGAATTAAAACTGTTGCTGTACATTCAACGGCAGACACCAACCTTAAACATGTTTTATTAGCAGACGAATCTGTTTGCATTGGGCCTCCATCTTCAACCGAGAGCTATCTAAACGTACCCGCTTTAATTGCCGCAGCAGAAATAACCGATGCAGTCGCTATTCATCCAGGTTACGGATTTTTATCCGAAAATGCCGATTTTGCAGAAAGAGTTGAAGAAAGCGGTTTTATTTTCATAGGTCCCAAACCAGAAACCATTCGCATAATGGGAGATAAAGTCTCAGCCATCAAAGCCATGAAATCATCAGGCGTACCCACTGTTCCAGGTTCAGGTGGTGCTTTAAGTGATGATGACACCGAAAACAAACGTATTGCTCTCGAAATAGGCTACCCTATTATCATCAAAGCCTCTGGTGGAGGCGGTGGCAGAGGTATGAGAGTGGTTCACACAGAATCAAATCTCATAAAATCCATTCAACTAACCAAGTCCGAAGCAGGCAGCTTCTTCGGAAACCCTGAAGTTTACATGGAAAAATTTCTTGAAAACCCCCGTCACATTGAAGTTCAAATCCTCTCAGACGGACAAGGAAATGCCGTTCACTTAGGAGAGAGAGACTGCTCCATGCAACGCCGTCACCAAAAAGTAATTGAAGAAGCACCAGCAATTGGCATAACCACAGAACAACGACATAAAATTGGCTCTGCCTGCGTTAATGCCTGCATAGAAATAGGCTATCGTGGAGCAGGAACTTTTGAGTTTTTATACGAAAATGGCGAATTTTACTTCATCGAAATGAATACCCGCCTACAGGTCGAACACAGTGTTACCGAACAAGTGACTGGCGTTGACCTAGTAAAAGAACAAATAAAAATTGCTGGCGGTAAAAAATTAACCCTAAAGCAAGAAGATATTAAGATTACGGGGCATGCCATTGAATGTCGAATCAATGCAGAAAACCCCTCTAAAAACTTCACGCCATCTCCTGGTAAAATTGAACGCTTACACCTACCTGGAGGACTTGGTGTTCGTTGGGACTCTCATCTTTACACTGGCTACAGCGTTCCACCGTACTACGACTCCATGATTGGCAAACTCATTTGTAATGGTTCAGACAGAAAAACTGCGATTCGTCGCATGGATGTAGCTCTGCAAGAACTCATTATCATCGGTATCGAAACTAATATTCGACTACATCTAGAAATTATGAACGATTTTGGTTTTTGCGAAGGCCAACGCAATATTCACTACCTAGAAGAACGTTTAGAATATTTAGTGTAACCGCTCACACCTATAGATCTTATAAAAAAACATGAGCCGTTTAGTCTATAGACTCACCAGCAAAGCGTTCCAGAGGACAGTTAAAAACGTTTGTTTTTTCCTGTTTTTCTTAACTTATTCAAGGACAGGCCATACTTAATATAAAAACAAGAAACAAGACCTGACCCTCTAGTTGCATTGTAGGTAAATTTTATTTGTGTCTAGTCCTCTGGGTTAAGCAAGTTTTATTCTGTAAATTCGTTAATTTATTTCACTATTTAATTTAT
>CAZRMK010000093.1:0-5558 GCA_964601165.1 uncultured Piscirickettsiaceae bacterium
TGAAGTGGTTGCTTCCGTAGAGAAGATTAGTGAGCATTATCTTATTCCAATACTAGAACAGATGATTGAACAATTCCCTTTTGTTATTAAAGGTTTCCACGCTGATAACGGCTCAGAATATATCAACCATCGCGTTGAAAAACTACTTAGCAAATTGTTAATTGAGTTTACTAAATCACGCTCAAGAAAGACTAATGATAACGCCTTAGCTGAAAGTAAAAACGCCTCAGTGGTTAGAAAGATATTTGGCTACATCCATATTCCACAAAAGTGGGCCCCTATGATCAATAGGTTTAATATAGACCATTTGTATCCATATATTAACTTTCACCGCCCGTGCTTTTTCCCTGAAATAACGTTTGATAAAAAAGGTAAGCAAGTAAAAAAATACTATTATAAGGATATGATGACACCCTATGATAAGTTAAAATCATTACCTGATTGGCAACAATACTTGCAGCCTAGTATCGATGCTAAATCTTTAGAAGCAATTGCTATGCAAATGAGTGATAACGAATCAGCAAAAAAGCTACAATTAGAGCGAAAAAAATTATTTAAACTTATTTTTGAACAGAAACAATTTGCTTGATTTCAGCCTCATTTCTGAATTGGAATAGACTTTAAGTGTTTCCTTAAACGGTCGTAAAAAACACATCTCTTATTTTAAAGCAACAACAAATACAGCATGAATCAAGGTCTCAATTATGAAGCAACAACTTAATAAAGAAGTCGGTAAAAAAGTCTGGCAAGGCTTAGAAGTTGACCCAGATTTAATAGATGCTACGGCTCGTTTAGAGGCAATTAATCCAACCCAATCTTTTATAGTGCAAGCTCCTGCTGGTTCAGGTAAAACTGCATTATTAACGCAACGATTTTTAGCCCTATTGTCGGTGGTAGAAAAACCAGAACAGATTGTTGCTATGACCTTTACTAAAAAAGCCGCGGCAGAAATGCGGGAACGCATTTTTGAAAACTTGCAGTTGGCATTAAAACCCTTAGATAAACAAGCCTCGTTATTTGAACGTAATGTTTGGTTGCTTTCACAGGCTGCGTTAGAGCAAAATCAACGTCAAAATTGGCAACTACTTAATAATCCTAATCGCCTGAGAATTCGCACTATTGATTCCATGAATGGTTATTTAGTGCAGCAAATGCCATTTTTATCTCGTCTTGGCTCACCGCCTAAAATGGCAGAACAGAATGATGAACTTTATCGCCAAGCGGTACGAGAAGCCTTTAAAAACCCAATGGTAGCAGAAGCGGTTGGTGAGTTGTTGCGTTTGGTAAATGGACGGTATCATAAAGCAGAAAATCTTGTAGTAATGATGCTACAAAAGCGTGACCAATGGATGAAACATTTAACCGCGGTAGGTGATGAGGATGGACGTGCTTTTTTAGAGATGTCGCTGGCAGAATTAGTTGAGCAAGAAAGACAACGAGCGATTAGTTTACTAGGAAATAGATTTGATATTTTTAATCAAGCCGTGAGGCTATCCGACTATGCTTATCAAAATGGCTATGAAGTAATTCAGCCATTAATAGGCATTAATTTTTCGGTAGATCAAACTGATTTACTAGCGTGGCAGGCTTTAGCAAATTGGCTGTTAACTACAAGTGGCAGTTTACACAAAACAATTAATAAAGGGAAAGGATTTCCTACTGGAAAAGGTGAGGCTAAAGATATTAAAGATCAGTTTATTGGCTTACTGAGTGATTGTAGAGTTGCCAGTAATTTTGATGATTTTGAACAGGGATTACAAATATTAAAAAGTTTACCAGAACCGCATTATTCAGATACGCAATGGCAAAGTCTAAGCCATTTAATTGCATTATTAAAATTATCAGTTGCTCATTTAAAGTTGGTGTTCCAACAAGCTTCTCAAGCCGATTTTATTGAGATTTCGCAAGCTGCTAGTCTAGCATTAGGGTCAGAAATAGAACCAACTGATTTAGCGGAAAGGCTAGATTATCAACTTAAACATCTGTTAATTGATGAGTTTCAGGACACCAGTATTAGCCAGTTTGACTTGGTTAAAAAACTTACTGCTACTTGGATTGATAATGATGGGAGGAGCTTATTTATTGTTGGTGACCCTATGCAATCTATTTATCGGTTTAGAGAAGCTGAAGTTGGTAATTTTTTAACCGTATGGCGTGGAGTTTTGGGGGCGATTAAAATTAAACCGTTAAATTTAGCAGTTAATTTCCGTTCTGAAAAAGGCGTGGTAGATTGGGTTAATCAGATTTTTCAACAGATATTACCGTCACAAAGTGATCTTCAAAAAGGGGCAGTTAGCTATACCGCGTCACAAAGTTTATCGCAATCTGAAAGTGTAGGAATAGTAACTAGGTGGGCATTAAATCAGCCAGCAGAAGATTCTCTTGAGCAGATTATGGCAGATATTAATAGTCTCATATCCAGCCCAGATTTTTCTCAACAACAGCAAACTATCGGTATATTAGGACGTTCTCGGTCGCACTTAATGCCTATTGCCTTGGAGCTAAAGTCGACAGGTATCGCTTTTAGAGCGATTGAGTTAGAAGCCTTAACAGAACGTCAAGAAATTCAAGATGCGGTTGCTCTGAGTCGTGCTTTATTGCATTTAGGAGATAGACCCGCTTGGGTGGCACTACTGCGTTCGCCCTTAATAGGTTTATCCTTGGCAGAGTTATATGAGTTGTTAGGTGAAAATGCAGACTTTTTTCAAACCCCTGTATGGTCAAGCTTAGAAAAAAATAAACTTAAAAATAACCCAGCATGGATAGAGGAAAAAATCTCTATTTTACAAACCTCACTTAGTCATTTAGGCGATCAACCTTTCAGTCAATTAGTGAGAGAAACTTGGCTTAAATTAGATGCCGCACAGACCTTATCTGACCCTATAGCTTTAGATAATATGGACGCTTATTGGCAGTTTTTAGCAAGCTTTGATGGCAGTAATCTTAATGTACAAATACTAGAGACTGCTTTGAAGAAGTTATATGCAACAGCGGATTCCTCTGCAGAAAGTGCGCAGATTGAATTAATGACAATTCACAAGTCAAAAGGTTTAGAATTTGATTTTGTATTGCTGCCTAGTCTAGGAAAATTACCAAGAAATGATGACTCCGCTTTGGTTTCTTGGTTAGATTTTAGTACCTTTGAAGGACAACGTTTAGTGCTATCGCCTTTGCATCGACGTGGTGATAATTCTTCTGCTCTAACCAAATTGATTAAACAGTTTGAGCAGGAAAAACAAGCTTATGAATCTACAAGATTGTTATATGTGGCAATAACACGAGCTAAAATACAATGTTACTTATATGGCACGGTTAAGTTTAATGAGCAAGATGAAGATTTAACTTTAAAGGTAGCAAAAAAAAGCTTGCTTGCTTGCCTGTGGTCAGCAGTGATAACTGATTTTGAATCCTTAATTGATAGCTACAAATCACCAGTAATTACTTCAAAACCGCCGTTATTAATTCCAAAAATAAGTCGTTTGCCAAGTAAAAGACCAAAATTTATCGAACAGTTTATTCAAGCTAATTGTTGTGTAGATGATGAAGATGTAACAGAAATTACTGAAGAATTAGGTATTAAATCACTACAAATAGAAAGTCTTGTAACTGGCGTAGGTAATTTATTTCACGCCATTTTAGAAAGTGCGGTGCAAGCCAGTTTAGATAATTGGAGTTGGGAAGTTATTCAACATAGGATGTTGGCTTATGAAAATTGGTTGCTACAAAATGGTATGAGTGAAACAGAATTACCAACCGCCATATCACGTTTATTAGTGTCGCTTAAACATGCTCTGCATAATGATAAATTAAGGTGGAGTTTGCTTGCAACTCATCAAGAATCTCGAACGGAATTAGAGTTAACCTCTATCTTGCCAGAAGATACAGAATATGATTCTAAAATTGTAACCCGAAACCATATCGTTGACAGAAGTTTTATTGATGAACAGGGCGTGCGTTGGATTATTGATTATAAAACTTCTTTTTTTGAGGGCGATTTAGCAGCCAAACAAGTTTTTATTCAGCAACAAACCGAGCTTTATTTACCACAACTAAAACGCTATGGAACCTTATTTAACGCACAAGAATCACGGCCACAAAAATGGGTACTATATTTTAGCTATCTGGATGCTTGGGTGGAGTTGAATTAAGTTAAGTAAATATCATAACGAGTATTAGGGCTAGTTATTTCTGCGTGAGGTTTGTGGTTATTAATATAAGGGGCATTTTTAGGGCGTTTAACTACTACTCGTTTAGTTGCTATTTGTAAAGCGATGCTTAGTAACTTCGCACTATCTTTATCAGCCCCTACTAAGGCTTGTAGTAGTTGCATTTCTTTTTTAGGTGAGGTCTTTTTATTTTTTTCTGGATACATTGGGTCAAGGTAAATCACATCAACTTGCGGGCGTTGTTTTAGCAAATATTGAGTTGAATCGGCATGAACTAAGTTCATACGCTTGATAATTTCTTTAATATTATCATCTGTTTTAGCTCTTGTTAATGCATCTGCCAATAAAGCAGCAATTGGTTCGGAGCGTTCCACCAAAGTAACTTCACAACCTAAACTTGCTAAGACAAAACTATCGCCACCCATGCCAGCGGTGGCATCTAAAACACTAGGAAGTTTTTTAGCTGTCAGTCCAATCGCCCTAGCAAGGGGTTGGTTTTTTCCGCCACCAAAGCGTCGTCGATGGGATTTTTTTCCAGATGAAAAGTCAATAAAAACACAACCACTGTTTTGTGGTTGCATGGCAAGTTTTTGTTGACCTTGATCGGTAATAAAAAATGGCGTTAAAGATGTTTTCAAGTGCTTTGCTTTGAAGAAGGCATTTTGTCTTGCCAAGTTTGACAAAACTCATCAAAGGCTAGGGGTTTGCTGTATAAAAATCCTTGTAGGGTAATATCGGTGGTTTGGTTGTGGAAGAAATCTGTCTGCTGCTGGGTTTCAACCCCTTCAACTACCACACTAAACCCCATATTATTAGCAATAGAAAGAATCGTTTCAACTAAGACAATATCTTTTTTATCGTCTGGAATACCTTTAACAAAAATACAGTCTATTTTTAATTCTTCTATCGGTAAGTTTTTTAGGTAAGCTAAAGAAGAGTAGCCAGTACCAAAGTCATCAATAGAAAACTTAATTCCTTTTTTAGTAAACTGCTGCATTTTAGGCAGAGTTTCTTCGATGTTATGAAAGAATAACCCTTCGGTAATTTCGAGGGTTAAATGTTTTTCTGGCATACCTGTGTCTTTAATAGCACGGTTTAGGTCGGTTGCAAAGCCTTTCTTTAAGAACTGTCGTGGGCTAATGTTGATAGAAAGATTGTATTTAAATCCACTGTTGAAAGCCTTAACGGTTTGCTGGCAAGCTTCTTTTATTACCCAGTTACCAATCTCAACGATTAAATCGGACTGTTCGGCAATGGCAATAAATTTATTAGGCGGAATAAAGCCTTTAGTTGGGTGTATCCAACGGATTAGTGCTTCTGCCCCGACTATTTCGCCAGATAAGTTTACTTGAGCTTGATAATAAAGCATAAATTGATTTTGAGCTAAAGCGG
>CAZRMK010000094.1:0-5549 GCA_964601165.1 uncultured Piscirickettsiaceae bacterium
AAACAATTGGGGTAGAAGTTAGACGATCTGGTTTGTGGTACAGCAAGTTCTAATGGTAGTGTAAAGTTTGTCCTTTTAATTTTTTTGTGAAATTAAATTACTTCAGACTTGCTCTTTTTTCAAATGAATTTGATCAAGATTCACTAAAAATTACAAATCTGAATTTACAGAACAAACTTTACACTACCGATTATTTTAAACTGAAGATAAGACAAACCGCTGTACCTGATGATTGCTCTATGTTTTACGGGGGAATTGAGGGGAAAGTGTCATAATGGCGGAGAAGAGCCTTTAAAGTCTTTTTAAATAACCACTGGATAGGATTAGTCGTATTAATTGGGATCATGCTAGACTTTGTTTAATCGAAGAGCTTCCTTGAACGCAGAAATTAGGGTATTTATTGAAGAGTCATATTTTCAGGGAGATTCATAATAGGATTAATTTCTAAATCCCAGTCTGAGGTCTGAATTGCTTTATTTAATATATTGCTTAAGGCTTTTACTAGCTCAGGTTGAAAGCTTAGCACTAAACCTAGACCCTTTTCTGGTTCTAGTATTAGTGCAGGAGAATCTCCTTCTAAATCTTTAAAACTCATTTTAACCAGTAAAATAGGTTCATCTCCAAGAGGTGAAGTTGCTTGAACAGGCTCTTGATAAGGGATGTTAAGCTGGCTTTCTTTTAAAGACGTCTGTTGTGACATTTCAACTAAGGCTTGTTTTTTGTGTGAAAATATCGGCTGTCCAGTTTTGGGATGAATGCCTTGTAGAGCGGGAATAAGTAGTTTTAAATAGCGACGAGTAATCCATGCTTCTAGCTTTAAACCACCAGTGTGGAGTTTAAGTAGTAAACGGTCTTCTACAGGGTTAAAGGAAGCTTGTATTTGTTGGATGGTATCAGTCATGTTTTGTAGAGACCTTTGCACGAGTGGATGCACGATTAAAAATTGCTATATTTCACTATCTTTTACCCAAAAAAACGCACAATAGCTAGCTATTTTGCTTATTTTTTGAGCAAAATCTAGTAAAATCTATCTAATTTTTAACTCGCACCCCACTCGTGCAAAGGTCTCTTGTAGTAAATTGGATTTTGAAGAAAAACTTCAGTTAATAGTAAATTATATCCTTTTTGAGTAAAAATAGATTGTCTTGCTAGTCTGGTTTTTTGGCAGGGTAAATATGGCCAAGCTTGAGAGGTTTTTGATAGTAAAAAAGGGGTGCGCTTAATTTGTTTTAAATTAAATAAAACTTCACCCAGTGGTTTATTTCCTAATTTTTTTAAAGCGAACCAAGGATTACCACTGCGCATGTTGGGAATAACACTTCTGGCATAAACCCAATTTTCCCGATCACATTTTAAAAGCACGCATCTTACCCAAGCAAATTCACCTTGTTTTAAACCCAGAGTTTTAATTTCATAACTTAAAGGCCGTTGCCATTTTTCAGATAAGACTTCTACTCTCATTTGAGGGCAATGATGTCTTATTTTGCTGGTTAAAGATGAGGTATCTAATAGCCAATTTTTAGAAATAGTATTTAAATTTAAACCTTGCCAAAAAGTATTTGATCGCCAGTGAATTGCTGTAAGTCTTGTCATGTAAATTCTCTAGGTATGCTTATAGTCAGCTTTTTTCCCAACCCAGCGTTGCTCTAAAGGATAGGTGAGTTGTGGTGAATGGGTTACTATTTTTTTGGCAAGAACTTTTACAACTGGAATCCATTTGGTATCACGCATTAAATCTGCTATTTTAAATTCTATCCCCCCTGTTTGTCGAGTTCCAAGGATTTCTCCTGGGCCGCGAAGTCGTAAGTCTTCTTCTGCAATTTTAAAGCCATCAGTGGTTTCACGCATGATATTTAAGCGGGCTTTTCCGGTTGTGGATAAGGGGGCTTGGTAAAGTAAGACACAATGACTTTTTTTATCACCACGACCTACGCGACCTCGTAATTGATGGAGTTGAGATAAGCCTAGGCGTTCTGCATTTTCAATAATCATTAAGCTGGCGTTAGGAACATCTACTCCCACCTCAATAACGGTGGTGGCGACTAATAAATCTAACTCATGGTTTTTAAATGCTGTCATTACTTGAACTTTTTCTTTTCCTTTAAGCCTACCATGAATTAATCCTAGGCGTAAGTCAGGCCAGTGTTCAGAAAACTGCTTGGCAGTTACCTCTGCGGCCTGAGCAGGAATTAGTTCGGATTCTTCAATTAGCGGGCATACCCAATAGGCTTGTATTCCTTGATGACATTTTTGGTAAATATGCTCCATAATTTCAAAGCGTTTACTCTTGTTAATTACTGCCGTTTCAACAGGCTTTCTGCCAGGCGGGAGTTCATCTATAATGGAGAGGTCTAAATCTCCATAAGCAGTCATAGCTAAAGTTCTGGGAATAGGGGTTGCTGTCATTATGAGTTGATGTGGGTGGTATTTGCTATTTATGCCTTTACTCTGCAAGGATAAACGTTGGTGTACACCAAAACGGTGTTGTTCATCAATAATGACCAAGCCGAGTCGATTAAAAACCACACTTTCTTGAAATAAAGCATGAGTACCAACAATTACTTTAGCTTGACCTGATGCTATTTGAGCCAACATAAAACGTTTTTCAGCGGTTTTCATTCGGCCATTGAGCCAAGCAACCTGAATGTTTAAAGGTTTTAACCATGTTAAAAAAGCCTCTTTATGCTGTTCGGCTAAAATTTCTGTAGGAGCCATGATTGCGACTTGAAAATCGGCATCAGCAGCTTGAATGGCGGCTAAAGCTGCAATGATGGTTTTACCTGAACCGACATCTCCTTGTACCATACGTTGCATAGGAAAAGATCGTTTTAAATCTGCTTGAATTTCTGACCAAACTCTATGTTGTGCAGCAGTTAAAGTAAAGGGTAGCGAGGTTAGTAAGGCGTTACATATTTGGCTCGGAGGAAAGTTAGGGGCGAGCCGTTGTTGTTTGGTCTTGCGTAAAGTTTGTAGACCTAATTGATGGGTAAGGAGTTCTTCAAAAATTAAACGTTGTTGAGCAGGGTGATTAAATTGCTTAATAAGTTCAAGATCATCTGCCGATTGCGGTTGGTGCAAGGTGGGTAGACTGTGGTTAATGCTGGGTAGTTGGTGTTTTTGACAAATATCTTCAGGCAAACTTTCTTCTAAAGGGTATTGCTTTAATAATTCAAGCGCTTGCTTGATGAGCTTTAGCAAGCTGGTTTGTCCTAATCCTTCTGTAGCCGGGTAAATTGGGTGTAGGGTATTATCTAGTTTTGGGGGATTATTTTGGTTGAAAACCTGATAAGAGGGGTGCACAATTTCTAAACCCGTAGGACCAAATCGCGCCTCGCCATAAGCTCTGAGCATTTTTCCTAGTTTAAATTGGTGAATCTGACGTTTATGAAAGTGAAAAAAACGACAGGTAAGGCTATGCCCATGAGTATCTATAATATTAATCAACAAACTGGGTTTTCTAGTTTGGGTGGTGTGTTGGCTAATAATTTCCCCTTCAATAAGTGCTTCTTGGTCATTAAGGAGGTTGGAAATAGCTGTCAGTTTGGTTTTATCTTGATAGCGTAATGGCAGATGAAATAGTAAATCTTGTACAACAAACAGCCCAAGCTTTTGCAGCTTTTCTTGCTGTTTAGAGCCTACACCTTTCAAGTTTTCTAACGAGTATTCAGATAACATAAAATTGGGAAGTATCTTTTTTTTTAGAAGTAAATTTTGGATTTAGTCATTATTTAAAGGCTTCATTATACTGCTTTATTTCGTTTTTCTATATTTGGATTAGGCTATATGATAACTTGGATGTTACTCCAATCTTAAGCTAATATGATTTCGTGTTAAACTGAGCTTAAACTACGGACTCGCAGGGAGAGATATGACTCAAATAAATCAAGGTTGCTTTTTAATTATCGAAGACCAAGTCTCTATGGCAAAATTGTTTGAAAGTGAGCTTAAAAAACTTACAAGTCGTCCTATTTATATTTGCCATTCATTGTATGAAGTAAAAAAACTGTTAAAAACCAATATTAATGTCGAAGTGTGTTTAAGCGACTTACACTTGCCAGACTCTCTTGATGGCGAAACTATTAAACTGCTAAAACAACATAACATTACCACCGTCGTAATTACGGGCAGTTTTAAAGAAGAAACTCGTCAGCAGATGTTTAAAAACAAAGTGGCCGATTACGTTATTAAAGATAACCTGTCATCTATTCATTATGCTATTCGAACCGTTTATCGTTTATTTAAGAATAAGAAACGTAGTGTGTGGGTTCTCAGTTCAGAAGAATCAAAGAATAGTGCCAAGTTGATTGGAATGTTACGTATTCACCGTTTTCAAGTATTTCTGTTTGAAAATAGCCAACAACTACTAGACTCTCTTAAAACCAATCCTCCGTGCTTAATTTTACTTGATAATATTGATTCTTTAGAGGGAGATAGCACTGAACTTGTTAAAAACATTCGCCAAGACCATTCACAAAATCAACTGCCAATTATTTCCTGTGAAGAAAGTGATAATATTTCTCTAGCAATTAAATTAATGAAATATGGTGTTAACGATTTTTTTAACACAGATTTTTCTTCTGAAGAATTTTATGTACGAGTTAACCAAAACATAGAACAATCTGAACATTTTACCAAGATTGAACTTCTAGCACAGACCGATGGAATGACAGGGCTGTATAACCGGCGTTATTTTTTTGAAAGATCTATTCCCCAACTCAAGCAACTCAAAGAAAAGGGTCAATATTTTTTTACTCTAATGGCAGATATTGATCACTTCAAAAATGTTAACGATACCTATGGGCATCAAAAAGGTGATGAAGCTATTTGCTATGTAGCCACAACCATAAAGAATATATTTAACAGCTATCTGGTAGCACGTTTTGGCGGTGAAGAATTTTGTGTATTTGGCAGTCTACAAGATGCCAGCGAAATTGAAGTTTTATCTGAACAATTACGCAAGACAATAGAGGCGGAGTCTAAGATAAAAACCGGCGTTCACTTTACTATCAGTCTGGGAATATCTTTCTCTGGAAACGACATCGAGGAGCTTATCAAGAAGTCAGATAAAGCACTCTACCAAGCAAAAGAAACAGGGCGAAATAAAGTTTGTACTGAGTTTTAATATTAAACCTAAATCCTGCAAGTACTTGCATATATACAGTGCAAGATATTGATTAGTATAGTGAATTTCAATTCTTCGGGAATTTAAACAAGTATTCTGCTTGCTGCTTGAGTTAAAATTACTCTATAAATCAATGTCTTATAGAAGGGGAGGGACGCTACCCTTTTAATTGCTTAACTTGATGGCATTGGACTTTGACCACTTTTGTACATCAAAATTATATTTATTTACACTACTGTCCGATTTAAAATAAGCAATTTTGAATTCCAAGCAGAATTGGCATATTACCACCAATTTTATTACTATTTTTATCAGGAAAGAGTAATTTAATGATCGATATTCGTTGACTAATATTTACCCTAAATAACCATACTATTTGCTGCAATGAATACTTGGTTTTAGTATGTAATTGTGTAAGCTTTAACAA
>CAZRMK010000095.1:0-5165 GCA_964601165.1 uncultured Piscirickettsiaceae bacterium
CTATGTTTTACGGGGGAATTGAGGGGAAAGTGTCATAATGGCGGAGAAGAGCCAAATATTTTTCTGTTTGGTTGTTTTTTGTAGGGACATTATAAAGGAAGGTCGCAAGCTAAATTACAAGCACTGAAAAAAAATAACTAAAGGGTCGTTTAGGGGAATTATACATTGAAAAATGTAGAATTACTCCTGCCTGTAACAAAAGTTTTAGGCGGTGCGATTGTCTAACTTTAAAAACAAATGATGTTATTTGGGGGTTGAGCTGACTTTTTATAATAATATGGTTGAAATTGGTGGTTTGACCGAGAATTGCTGGTAAAACAGCTTTAGACCAAACCATAATATAGTTTTATGGTATTATAAAATTATTATAAATGTAAACGATTAACGTTTACCAGTAGTTAATTCGTACATGACTCAATAGGATAAAATATAATGATAAATACAAGGCTAGCTGTATCAGCATTAACATTGATATCTACAACTTTTCTTTTTACTGCCTCACTGTCGGCATCTCCAACATATCAAGGTACTGAAGGGCAAATCACCGTTTATATGTCAGGGCCAGGAAGCCTAGCTAATAGGTTAGAAAAAGCATTTGAAAAAAATAGAGGGGATGTCCTGACAGTTCTCAATGCAGGTGGTGGTTCTTTAGCCAAAAGAATTTGGGCAGAGAAAGAAGCTGGTAAAGTTCATGCTGATGTGCTGTTAAGCTCAGAGCCAATTCTATTTCTTTCTTTGAAACGGGAAAATTTACTGGAACGATATGTTTCACCAGAAACTTCGGCTCTTAAAGAGGACTATCGCTTTGGCGACGGTTACTTTACCCCTGTTAATGCACGTTACGGTGTTATTGTTTACAATGCTGCCAATGTTTCTGCAAGTGAAGTTCCTACCTCTTTTGCCGATTTAAAAAAACCTCACTGGAAAAGTCGACTGGCTTTTGCTGATGCTACTCAATCATCTACAGCTCTTGCCTTAAATGTTGGTATCTACCAGGCATTTGGTAATTCATGGAAGTTGCAAGAAGCAATGAAAGCCAATAATGTTATGCTTCTCACTCGTAATTCTGCAGTGGCAACTAAGGCAAGCACTGGTGAAGTTGATGCTGGTATTATCCCACATGATGGAGTTTTTAGATCCATTAAAAGAGATAAAAGAGACGGCATCACCTCTACGTTATCTGTTGTCTGGCCAAAAGAAGGAGCAATTAGTATACAAAGACCAGTAGGCATTATTGCTAACCCAGCACGACCAGCAAAAAATAGCCAGCTTGCCAGAGAATTTGTTGATTTTGTTTTATCTGTTGAAGGACAAGAAATCGCTCGTAAGTTTGGCTTTATTTCAGTTAGAAATGATGTTGCCCTACCTGATGGGATACCGTCTGATATCACAAAGACAGTTGTTGACTGGGAAGAGGGTAGCAAGTATGAACAAGAGTTAAGGGCTACTTTTGAAAGGATTATGTCTGGTCGTTAAGATATGACCGCAACTCAATAACTATGTAAGTTAGCTAGGTAGTTCCATCATTCTTGGATTCGTCCGGAATGGTGCTGGCGGGGAAACCTTTCAGAAATAATTACACTAGCACAATCATTGACCTTTTATCAGTCTATGATAGCGTCTTGAAAACAAGTAGTCTTAAAAAGTTATCATGGACAACACCAGTAAATCAAGTCTCAATACAAACCTCAAAAACACCCTAAAAACTATCAGATATTCGCTTATAGGTAAAGACAATACCCCTGTTGGTACAGCCGTTGTTCTGGGGGCATATTTTCTGGTAATACTACTGGTATTCTACCCACTTAGCACTCTCGTCCTGAATAGCTTTGGTATCTCAACCCACTCTTTCCAACCATCCCTGCAAGCCTATATAACCAGTATAAACACCCCAGGCAATTTCTCAGCCTTGGTTAATACCCTCTATGTAGGAATTTTCGCCACATTCTTCGCTACTCTTTTTGGAGGAACACTCGCTTGGATAGTAGTAAGAACAGATTTTAAATACAAAAAATTCATTAAATTCAATACATTTTTAACTCTGTGTATTCCATCTTATGTCTATGCCCTTGCTTGGATAGATATTTTTCGCCGCAACGGTAAATTAGATCGCACCCTAAGCAGTTTTTGGGAGGATTTAAATTATCAATTTGATACTTACTCACTTGAAGCAGTAATTATCATTATCTCAATTAATCTATACCCCATAGTCTTTATGGCAGTTTCACACGCCTTGAAAAACTCCAACCGTTCCCTTGAAGATGCCGCTATTTTAAGTGGCGCTAGTCGCCTTAGAACAACTTTAACTATATCACTACCTTTAATAGCTCCAACCTTCTTATCAATAGGTCTTTTTGTCTTCAGCCGTGCTATTTCAAACTTCAGCGTCCCAGCCTTTATTGCTTTTCCGTCCGGCATAGAAGTGCTGACAACTCGTATTCTCAGTGCTTTAAATAATCTTGACCTCTCTCTTGCCAGTACAATTTCAGTTTTTTTATTATTAACCTCTCTATTTATTTTTTATCTGCATAATTATCTTTTACAAAATAAAAGGTTTACCACCATCTCTTCTGCTAGCAGTGTTGTACCAATAATAAAAATAACCTCCAATAAACTGCTGTTGACGGTTTCGGTATTTTTATTCCATACAATTACTACAATTTTGCCATTCATTGCTTTACTGGTCACATCATTTGCCAAAAGAAGCTCGCTACCCTTTAATCTTGATAATCTTACCCTGACCAATTATTTGAGTTTACCGGAAATACCCCTTGCTGTTAGGGCATTCTATAACAGCATTACCTATGGCGCTATTGCTGGAATAAGCGCTATAATAATTGCCATTGGCATTATTTTTGTCTCGTATAAAACAAAGGCATATGGTCATAAGAAGATTGAGGCAATTGCCTCACTACCCATGGCCGCTCCAGGGATTGTCTTAGGAATTGCTGCTATCTTAACTTGGGCAGATTCAAGCTTTATGATCTATGGCACCCCTTGGATAATAATTATGACCTATATTGCCATGTTTATTCCTATTGCCTTAAAAAACTTAACGGGCATTGTTCAGAATCAGGATATAAGCCTTGATTATGCTGCACGAATAAGTGGTGCCAGTCCAATACGCAGCTTTAAAGACATGACCATGCCAGTTCTTATACCTGGAATTCAGGCAGCTATGCTATTATCTCTTATCATCGCGATGCGAGAAATACCTATTTCTTTACTACTTTTTTCTCCTGGAAATGAAACTATCGGAGTTCTGATGTTTACAGCTCGTGAGGATTTTGGTGGTGCAGAAATGGTTGCCGCTATTTCCATTATTGTGGTTATTTTTACCGTACTAGCACGAATTGCCATCAAAAAAATAGCGGGCAAACGATATGATTCTATATAAGAGACCTCGTATCATAGAAACTATGCAAATCCAACTATCCATCAACAATTTAAGTAAAACATATTCCATACATACGGCAATAAAATCCGTTAATGTTGAAGTCCATCAAGGGGAGTTTTTGGCCATTGTCGGACCAAGCGGTTGTGGTAAGAGTACACTGCTTAAAAGCATTGCAGGTCTTGAAACCCCAGATACGGGAGAAATAATTCTTGACAATAGAGTAATATTTTCAGCGTCAAATAAAATTGATATCTCCCCAGAAAAAAGGGAAGTTGCCCTAGTTTTTCAGAACTACGCCTTGTGGCCCCATTTTAACATCTATAAAAATATCGCTTACCCGTTGATGATTAGAAAAATACCCAAAACAATTATTAAAGAAAAAGTCACAAAATATTTAAAACTTGTCCGTCTGATAGATAAGGAAAATCGTTACCCTCATGAGTTAAGCGGTGGAGAGCAGCAGCGAGTTTCCCTAGCAAGGGCTTTAATAATGTCACCAAAGCTTCTTCTGCTTGATGAACCATTTTCAAATCTTGATGCCAAATTGCGTGAAATGATGCAGATTGAACTGAAAAAAATTCACTTAAACCTTGGCCTTACAATTGTCCATGTAACCCATGATCAGTCTGAAGCAATGGAGCTAGCCGATCGGATAGTAGTAATGAATGAAGGTCAAATTATTCAATCTGGCACGCCCCAAGATATCTACCGCCATCCATCATCCTGCTTTATAGCTAATTTTATTGGCAAAACAAACCTGCTTTACAGTGATAATCAAGCAACTACAGACTTATTTTTCAAGATATGTATTAACAATAATTTTGGATCTATACCAGGCAAAGTTCTGTCGATCAGACCTGAAGAGATAAAGCTGGACAGCCATAACGGAGATTTTAAAGCCACTGTTATCCAGACTATTTACCATGGAGCAATTACAAATTATGTCATTAAATATTACAAGACCAAACTAACGGTTCAAGCTGATTCAGAACACATGTTTACAGAGGGTGATAAGGTTTATTTTACTATCGGCAAGGTAATTATTTTAGATTATTAACCTATTTACTTATCTATGAGATCTTTGCACGAGTGGAGAGCAAGGCTATCATCTGCATATCTCAGCTACCATTATTACCTAAATATCTACATGAGACCTTTGCACGTAGCAGTTCTCGGTCAAAAAACTGCTATGTAATTGATATATAAGACATTTACCCTTAAAGCAGTACGAAAGAATATTGAAAAATAACCCGTAACCACTTGATTTATAAGAGTATTATTTTTGACCGAGAACTGCTGCTTTGCACGAGTGGATGTACGAATAAAAATGGTTAATGTTCACCTTATTTTCGTTGGAAAAGCTTGTGAATAGCTAGCTATTCCCTGCGTTTCCCGCCTCAATAAGGCAAAAACTCCCTCATTTTTATTTCGCACCCCACTCGTGCAAAGGTCTCTACATATAATTTTGCAAAGGTTGCAGTTTTGTGACAATAAGGTTATATTTCATTTAAGTGAGTGCTGTGTGCTCTATATGCTCGATCATTTGCAAAAAATAATAATATTTGGAGAAGGATATGAATCGTCGTAACTTATTAAAATCAGCTTTGGGAGTAGCTACTCTAGGTGGGCTATCAGCATTAAAACCATTGTATGCTAATAGCGATATGGTCTTTAAAGCAAAGCCTATGTTTATACTACCCCAAAAATCAAGATAATTTTTTATAAGATTTAATTCCAGTATTGCTAAGCTAGCATACACAAGCCATTA
>CAZRMK010000096.1:0-4814 GCA_964601165.1 uncultured Piscirickettsiaceae bacterium
TGATTAAGTAGGTTGTATTCTGGCAACGCCAAGTTTTTTTACAGCTAGGCAACATTTTTCAGTAATAGATAGCTATTGCGAAAAATGTTAACGACGGTGTAGAAAACTTGGCTAATCCCCAAAGGGTGAGGCTTCTAGCCCATCACTTCGTCGTTATGTTGTTTGGCAATGGAATAACCATTACCTGCACAACATGCCTAGAATTGATAGGCTAGAAGTTTCACATAATTTTAACATACTTAATCAGAGGCTCCTTAAGGAAGAACTTAAACTATCTAGCAATGGTATTGGTGCGTTTAATCTTATTTTGTAATTGAATAATTCCATATAACAAAGCTTCCGCAGTAGGTGGACAACCTGGCACATAAACATCAACAGGAACAATACGATCACAACCGCGAACCACCGAATATGAATAGTGATAATAACCACCCGCATTAGCACAAGAACCCATAGAAATAACCCAACGAGGTTCAGCCATCTGATCATAAACTTTACGTAAAGCGGGAGCCATCTTATTAACCAGCGTTCCAGCCACAATCATCACATCTGACTGACGCGGGCTTGGTCTAAAAATAATACCAAACCTATCCAAATCATAACGAGAAGCTCCAGCCTGCATCATTTCAACCGCACAACAAGCTAACCCAAAAGTCATTGGCCATAAAGACCCTGTCCGTGCCCAGTTAATAAGCTTATCTGCGGAGGTGGTAACAACCCCCTCTTTTAAGATGCCTTCTATTCCCATTCTAAAGCTCCTTTATTCCACTCATAAATGAACCCTACTACAAGAATTGATAAGAAGACTCCCATCGCTAACAAACCAAACAGACCTATCTCATCAAGCACTACTGCCCATGGGAATAGGAAAGCAATTTCTAAATCAAATATGATAAATAAAATCGCAACTAGGTAAAAACGCACATCAAATTTCATGCGAGCATCTTCAAAAGCTTCAAACCCACACTCATAAGGAGAGTTTTTTTCAGAATCTGGCTTATGAGGCCCAAGAACAAATCCGATTAAAATAGGCCCCAAACCAAAAAGAATTCCCATAACAATAAAAACCAGAATGGGTAAATAATTTTCTAACATTGATTGCTTACCTCGCCTAACTAGAAGTCACTCTAGAATTAAATTCGTTGCATTCAAGAATATAGCAACGGTCTTTGAACTACTCATATAAAACAACAGCTCATAACATATGGTGCCGATGGCCGGACTCGAACCGGCACAGCTTACGCCACTACCCCCTCAAGGTAGCGTGTCTACCAATTCCACCACATCGGCATTAAAAAACACTCAACCAACTATCCTATTCAGGAATAATCGGAGAAAGAGGATCTACTTCTGGCTGCTCAATAATTTGCGTCACCACGGTTTGATAGCCTTTAGCCTGTTGACCACCTAAATGGGCTAGCGATAAGCTGGTGACAAAAAATACTGTAGCTACAACTGCCGTTATTTTAAGCATAACAGAACTACCACCTCCACCGCTACCAAAAGTGGTTTGAGAAGAACCTCCACCACCAAAATTAGCACCCGCATCAGCCCCCTTACCATGCTGTAACAGTACCAACACAACTAAAATAAAAGCAATAAAAAAGTGTAATGCTAATATAACTTGAAACATTTTAAGCTCCTGCCGCTTCGCAAACTGCCATAAAGGCATCTGCACTTAAAGAGGCTCCACCAATCAAGCCCCCATCAATATCAGGCTGACTAAATAACTCTTTAGCATTTCCTGGATTCACACTTCCACCGTACTGAATAATAACGCCATTGGCGATATCGGCATTTAATTTAGATAATTTTGTCCTAATAAACTTATGAACCTCTTGAGCTTGTAAAGATGAAGCAGTTTTTCCTGTCCCTATAGCCCAGACTGGCTCATAAGCAATGACAATTGAGGAGAAACCTGCAATACCTACCACAGATAAAACTGCATCCAGCTGACCACCTATAACAATCTCAACCTGATCAGATTCACGTTCTACAAGTGTTTCTCCCACACATAAAATAGGCGTTAAACCTGACGCAATAGCTACTTCGACTTTAACCGCAATTTGAGCATCAGTTTCTCCGTAAATTGCTCGCCTTTCTGAATGCCCTAAAATAACATAAGAACAGCCCAAATCCTTAAGCATCACTGCAGAAACTTCACCAGTAAAAGCACCCTGCTTAGGCTCACTACACATATTTTGTGCACCTAGGGCAACATTATCAACCGTCAAGCACTTTTGAGTATAATCAATATAAGCACTTGGTGGACAGACCGCAACCGTGGCATTTCCAGCACGCTCTGCCAAGGCATTTAACCCTGTCACTAAGTCCTTAATAGACGCTTTAGTTCCGTGCATTTTCCAATTACCAACAACAAAAGGCTTTCTCATTTTATTTGTCTCCAACGCAAAATTGCACACATAGTATCTTTTTCCTCACCAAATTACAATCTCGAAAAATATTTCAAATCAATAAATAAGAATTTAAAAGTGTCTTTAAAAACCCTATAAAAACTCCGTCTTTACTAACTTAACTAAACTTTTTACATAAGGCTCAATCAACTCTGAAGTTTCCCCTTCAACCATTACTCTTATTATAGGCTCTGTACCAGAAGGTCTAATAAGAACCCTACCTAAGCCTTGCATAGAACTTTCTGCCTCAACAATCGCTTCTTTGATAACCTGACTATCAATAACTGCATTTTTATTGGCTACTTTTATATTAATTAAATTTTGCGGATAAATACTTAAGCCTTCTAACAATTCCTGCAAGGTTTTTTTGTCATTAACAATAATAGACATCACTTGCAATGCAGCAACAATTCCATCGCCTGTCGTTGTTTTATCTAAACATAAGACATGACCTGAAGCCTCTGCCCCCAACTGCCACTTTTTTTCAAGCAAACGCTGCATGACGTATCTATCTCCAACATCTGTACGCTCAAAAGCAATACCTCGTTCTTTTAAGGCATTCTCCAAACCAAGGTTAGACATCAAGGTCCCAACTACACCCTCTACAGAATTACCAGAAGCGGTTGCAAGGATATATAAGATGGCATCGCCATCAACTTTTTTGCCTGCAGAGGTTACCATTATGACTCGATCACCGTCACCATCAAATGCGATCCCTAAATCTGCTTTTTCCTCTACTACCTTTTTTTGCAACAGAGCTAAATCTGTTGCACCACAGCCTAAATTGATATTCACACCATTTGGTTCAACACCAATAGTTATAATCTCTGCACCTAATTCTTTAAAAACAGCAGGAGCTACATGATAAGTTGCTCCATTGGCACAATCTAAAACAATCTTTAAACCTGTTAATTTGTCACGACCAGAATAGGTACTTTTACAAAACTCAATATATCGACCTGCCGCATCTACTATTCTTCTAGCTTTACCTAGTTTTTCCGAAGCAACGGTAACAACCTCTTCTTCAAAAATAGCTTCGATCTCGAACTCAATTTTATCTGAAATCTTGGTTCCATTCGCCCCAAAAAATTTAATGCCATTATCATAATGAGGGTTATGAGAAGCACTAATTACCACCCCAACATCACAACCAAAAGTTTGAGTTAAATAGGCAACCGCAGGTGTCGGCATAGGCCCTAGAAGATATACATCAATTCCAGCGGCAATAAACCCAGCTTCTAGAGCAGACTCGAACATATAGCCAGAAATACGGGTATCTTTACCAATCATTACAGACTGCTCTCCATAACGACTAATCACCTTACCTGTTGCCCAACCAAGCTTTAAAACCTTATCTGGCTTAATCATACCCTGACCCAGCTTATCTCTTATACCATCAGTACCAAAGTATTTTTTTTTCATGATTTTTTCCTACCTAAATCTTGTATGAAGGGCACGAAGCCCTAATCTAAATTAATTTTCTTGCAACATTTAAAGCCTGCACCGTTGCTTTTACATCATGCACTCTCAAGACAGACACTCCTTTTAGCATTGCCAAAACGGCAACTGTAACAGAGCCTACCATTCTATTTTCAGTTAAACTTCCTTCTTGCAAAAGACCTATCATCGATTTACGAGAAACACCAACCAACACTAATTTGTTAAGTTTAACAAGCTTTTCAAGGGATTTAAATAACTCTACATTATGATTTAAGGTTTTACCAAACCCGAAACCAGGATCAATCAAAATCCTTTCAACAGAAATACCAGCCTCTTGACAAGATAAAATACGTTGCTTTAAAAACTGACTAACTTCTTCCACTACATTATCGTAAACCGGTTTATTTTGCATGTCTTGAAATGAACCCTGCTTATGCATCAAGCAAACTAGAGCCTGCGATGATGAAACCAGCTTTAGTGCACCGTCCGATTGCAAAGCATTCACATCGTTAATCATTTCCACCTTCAAACTTAATACCTCTTGCATTACTGCTGTTTTATAGGTATCAACTGAAACAGGAACGTCCGACATTTCTCTAATCCATTCAATTACAGGCATAACTCTTTGCAGCTCTTTATCTATTGAAACAGCCTGAGCTCCAGGTCTGGTCGATTCCCCGCCGACATCAATAATATCTACTCCTGATGTCAACATTTTTTCAACTTGAAGAACAGTAGCCTCCTTAGAAACAAACTTTCCCCCATCTGAAAAAGAATCTGGCGTAACGTTTAGTATTCCCATCACCAAAGGAACCTCACGCTCAACATCGTTTAGTCGTTCAAATAATGACATGTTTTTTCCACAAAAAAAAAGCCCCAACTAAAGGGGCTTTGTTAAGGAAGCTCTGAATAACTAACGTGAAATTCTGTGGGTCTTCTAGCTAGTCAATTCTAGGCATG
>CAZRMK010000097.1:0-4725 GCA_964601165.1 uncultured Piscirickettsiaceae bacterium
TCGCACACTCCAGATAAAGTTAAAAAAATAATTAGCCTTGGCTAATCTTTAGTTTTGACAATACTAAACCTTTTGCCTTTAAGAATCAAGTTTTTTCTTACAGTCCTTTTTTGCTATAATTGTATTTATAAAAATATGTTGAAAGGTATGTTAGATGCGCGAGATAATCACAACCAACCAAGCTCCACAAGCGATCGGAACTTACTCTCAGGCGATAAAAATAGGCAGCACGGTGTATTTATCCGGTCAGATTGCTTTAATTCCTGAAACTATGGAAATGCGGCAAGGAGATATTTCCGAACGCATCCATCAGGTATTTAAAAACTTAACCGCTGTTTGCGAGGCTGCAGGGGGAACTCTGCAAGACATTGCCAAATTAAATGTTTTTTTAACAGATATGAGTCATTTTGCAACTGTTAATGAAATTATGGCACAATATTTGCAAGAGCCTTATCCTGCTCGAGCAGCAGTCGCAGTGAAACAGTTGCCAAAGAATACCGACAT
This sequence comes from uncultured Piscirickettsiaceae bacterium, assembly GCA_964601165.1. Classification (GTDB taxonomy): domain Bacteria; phylum Pseudomonadota; class Gammaproteobacteria; order Thiomicrospirales; family Thiomicrospiraceae; genus Thiosulfativibrio. The sequence continues at coordinate 505 of CAZRMK010000097.1, forward strand.
AGAAATGGACGGGATAATGGTTTTGTCTTCATACTAAAAAGTGACTGCCTAACTAAACTCATAAACTAAAAGATAAAGCATGAAACATAACCTAATAAAAACCGCTCTCATTAGTTTATTGGCTAGCTCTATATCCACGGTCTATGCGGGAGAGATTCAAATAGGCTCGGGAAGCTTTGAAATGAGCGGTGGTTTTGTAGGGTTAACTCAATCCATCAATACCGACATCATGACCTACTCTTTGGTCGAGCAACACAACAACTTTGGTTCTTCAAACTGGTTTTATAAATACAATGTAACTTGGTTTGATTCAAATAAAATGCAACAAGCTCAGCAATCTATTAACAGTATTTCGAGTCGTTTTTTTCACGTCCCAACAGTATTAACCATGCCGGCTATTGATTACCAGCTGCAAGGGCTAGATTTAAGTGTTGTTTTAGGTAAAGATATTTTCCATCAAGATGAAAATGATTATATTGGAATTGGCGTCATGCTAGGAGCTTCTTTTCCATGGATTGAAAGCGGGAAAAATAATCGCAATAACGACCTAATAAGCAATGCTAACATGAACTTAATGCCAGATTCTAAAACTAAAATACGTTCTTACAAAATAGGCCCGAGCTTAACCGCAAGAACAAGTTTGAATAATTTTTTTACTCTATACGGCTCTATAACCTACGCCTTGCAAACAGGATCTATTGAAAATGACCATATAAATACCTCTTTAAACATAAACGGAACTTTTCAAGAGTTTGATATAGGCATCAGATTTCAACCCTTATCTTCTGATTATGATCTGGGATGGATAACCCTTAGCCCCAGACTCTACGCTACCTTAGGACACAGGCATACTTCTTGGACTTTAGACGATGTTAATATTGATATTACTGGAGTGAACGCAAGAACAACATCAATGGATTTTAACATGGAGTCCTCCGTTACCTATATTGGTGTTGGTTATTCGTTTTAACCTTAATACCCAAATCCAAACACAGACCACGCCTAGTAATTTTTCTCTAATCGGGTAGCCAAAGGTTTTTTCTCCTCCAGCCCCCACAACACCCCGCATGCGGGTCCGCACGGGGCGCTTCACTTAACTACTTATTAGGGTAGTGAATCTTTATCCAACCATCTCGAAGTGAGTATAGACCTTGGCTTTTTAAATAGTCATTGTTCAGAGCTTGTTGAATGCCGTAGGTCTTATAACTACGCCATTGTCTCCAGTAACACATCCGTACTCGTCGCCTTATCCATGCGTCTAAATCAACAAACTTCTGGTATGCATTGGCTATACCATAGTAGTTAATCCAACCACGTAGATATTGACTAAGTTTAAACAGTTGATATTTCATACTAACTCCCCAATTTCGGTTGGTTAGTTTTCGTACTCGTTGTTTAACCATTAGGGTTTTACTATCAAACCAACATCTTACACACTCTATAACAATTTAAGTTATAATGCGTTTTTTTAAATTTTTTAGAGACCCCTTGAATGAAAACCGATCATATTCGTAACATCGCCATTATTGCCCACGTTGACCACGGTAAAACTACCCTTGTAGACCAACTTTTACAACAGTCAGGAACCATGGACGATGTTCGTAAAGATATGGGCGAACGCATGATGGATTCTAACGATTTAGAAAAAGAGCGCGGGATTACCATCCTATCTAAAAATACCGCCGTTAATTGGAATGACTACCGCATTAACATTGTAGATACCCCAGGCCATGCTGACTTTGGTGGAGAAGTTGAGCGAATTTTATCCATGGTTGACTCGGTTTTATTGTTAGTAGATTCAGTTGAAGGCCCTATGCCTCAAACCCGTTTTGTTACTGAAAAAGCTTTAGCTCAAGGATTAAAGCCCATTGTAGTTATAAACAAAATTGACCGCCCTGGTGCTCGTCCTGACTGGGTACTTGATCAAACCTTTGATTTATTTGATCGTTTAGGAGCGACTGATGAACAAATGGAATTTGAAATTCTTTACGCCTCTGGCTTAAACGGTTTTTCAGGTTTTGAAGAAGACGTGAAAGAAGGCACAATGGATCCGATATTTCAAACCATTGTTGATAAGGTATCTGCCCCTGATGTTGATTTAGGTGGGCCTTTCCAATTACAGTGCATTTCTCTAGACTACGATTCCTACAAAGGAGTCATCGGCACAGGTCGCATCAAGCGTGGTGCGGTGCAAGTGGGTATGCAAGTAAGTATTATTGATAGTGAAGGTAAAGCTCGTAAAGGTAAAATATCTGAACTCTTTGGCTATTTAGGACTAGAACGCATCAATATAGACGAAGCTCACGCCGGCGATATTGTTGCCTTCTCTGGCCTAGATCCTTTACATATCTCCGATACTCTTTGTGATCCAAACCATATCGAAGCTTTAATTCCCCTGTCTATAGACGAACCCACTGTAAGCATGACCTTTCAGGTAAATGATTCTCCTTTTGTCGGACAAGAAGGTAAACTTTTAACCTCTCGCCAAATTCGTGAGCGTTTAGACAAAGAATTACTAATCAATGTCGCCTTGCGGGTTGAAGAGACGGAAGACGCCAATAAGTTCCGAGTCTCAGGACGAGGAGAACTACATCTTTCCGTTCTTATTGAAACTATGCGTCGCGAAGGCTTTGAAATGGGAATCTCTCGCCCAGAAGTTATTTTCAAAGAAGTCGATGGCGAAACACAAGAACCTTATGAAAACTTAACGGTTGATGTTCCAGAAAGTTCGCAAGGCAGCGTCATGGAAAAGCTAGGAATGCGTAAAGCAGAAATGCAAGACATGGTTCCTGATGGCAGTGGACGGGTGCGTATTGACTTTATTATCCCTTCACGAGGATTAATTGGTTTTCGCACCGAGTTCATGACTGCTACACAGGGTGAAGGCTTAATTTTCTCTAGTTTTTCTCACTACGGACCTAAATTTTCAGGCACTTTAGGCGAGCGTATTAATGGTGTACTAATTTCGATTGATAAAGGTAAAGCTCTAACCTTTGCACTATTTAACTTACAAGAACGTGGTCGTTTATATATAGGTCATGGTGAAGCAGTTTATGAGGGCATGGTGATTGGCTTGCACAGCCGTTCTAACGATTTAACCGTTAATCCTTTAAGAGGTAAACAGCTCACCAATATGAGAGCATCAGGTACTGATGAAGCTCAAGTACTGACACCACCTATTCGATTTTCTCTTGAGCAAGCTTTAGAGTTTATTGATGATGATGAGCTGGTTGAAGTAACCCCTAAAAGCATCCGTATTCGGAAGAAAATTTTAACTGAAAACGGCCGTAAACAAGCTAGCCGTGGCAAGAAAAAGTGATTTTTATTTAAATATTAAAAACTATCAAAAATGATAGTTTTTAATATTTAGACTATTTATGATCTGCTTACTTCAAAGGGTCTCTCAAGCACAAGTCTGCGTTAATCAGCAAACCCTTGCAACAATTCAACGAGGTCTCGTGGTTTTAACGGGCTTTCAACCACAAGATACTCAAGCCACCTTAGATAAAATGGTTCACAAACTCCTGCACTATCGGGTCTTTCCTGATAAAAATGATAAGATGAACTTAAATATTCAACAAGCACTTTATGATCAAGTTGATAGCAGAGCAGAACTGCTAATCGTGCCACAGTTCACTCTTGCAGCTAATACCCAAAAAGGTCTCAGGCCGAGCTTTTCTAGCTCTGCTGCTCCAGCAATAGCAAGCCAACTGTTTGAAGAGTTTTTAAATAAACTGGAACAGGCTTATTGCCCAATCCAAGCAGGAAAATTTGGTGCTAATATGCAAGTAACCTTAACCAATGATGGTCCGGTTACTTTTTGGTTAGAGATAAATTAAGCCCCAAATCCCACAATCATTTACTGGCTTTTTACAAAAAAAACGCTAGACTTAACAATCGAACCTTACAAAAAATTGGTTCCTTCTAATAAAATGTGTATAAACTATTATTTGTAGTTATATTTAAAGAAATATTATTAGCAAAGGCATTCCTCATGATACAAGAGCTATTTCAGACAGCACTCAATATAAACACGCCATGGTTTGTAACAGATTTAAATTTTGATATAAAATCTAAAAGATTAGATATATATCTAGACTTTACTAAAGGCAGTACATTTTCATATGAAGACATAGACTATAAAAAAGAGCTAAAACAAGAAATAATAGGTTAAGCAAGTTTTATTCTGTAAATTTGTTAATTTATTTCACCTTTTATAGT
>CAZRMK010000098.1:0-4612 GCA_964601165.1 uncultured Piscirickettsiaceae bacterium
CACCATCAAGCCTAACCACACCATCAACCTCATCTAGGGTTAAGTTTAATGCTGTATCAGCAGTTGTTACAGTCATTGCAGAAGAACCAGAGTTGGCAAGTGATAAATCAGTAAGGGCATTTGCAGTAAGTGTAGATGTTCCATAACCATCAACAGTAACCGTAGTAAGAGAGTCTGTACCACCATCAGCTAGCGTTAGAGCACCAGCAACAACACCAGCAACACCACCAGCAACACCAGCAACACCACTTGCATGAACTGCACTAACATCTTGATCTTGAGTTACCGTCATTGAAGTTGTTGTATTGCCACCAGTTAAAGTCACTGTACCTTGAGTGATATCTATATTACTAGTATCAGTTGCAGCAGCAGTATTATCAGAACTGGCACTTTGTGTTACTGTGATAGTTGTACCACCTGTTGCATTGATAGCAGCAGTAGTAGGAGCAGTAGTAGTAGCAGCAGTTAAGGCTGCACCAGTTGAAGTAACATTTACCGTTCCTGAAGGTTGCTCAGCAACAGTAGTTCCACCTATAACAATAGTTCCACCAGTTGAACCAGTAGAGTTTATAGATACAGTAGTTCCACCATCAACATTTATAACATGAGCAGCTTGTGCTGTATGAGTAACATCAATCGCACCAGTTGTATTACCTAAAGTAACATTTGCAGTAGCATTTGTTACGGTTTGATTATTACCACCATCAACAGTGATAGCACCAGTAGCACCAGAAACATTAACGTCAGTAGTAGCAGCTGCTACTACAGTTGTATCAACTGAATTTGTAATATTTAATGTTTGAAGACCAGTAATAGCTGTTGTTGTAGCATTAGCAGTACCAGTAGAAGCAACATTAATTGTTTCAATGTTTGCAATCGTAGCATTAGCATTGATGTTTGTATTACCAGCTAAATCATTAAAATTCAGAACATCATCACCATCCCCACCATCTAAACTATCAAGAGCAGTAAGTGTTGCATTTGTAGCGGAATAAGTATCATTACCTAATCCACCAGTAAAACCAGAATCATGGTTATCAATATTTGTAGTTAAAACAAAAGTACTGCCTTGATTTTGAGCTGCTTGGCTAGCGGTAACAACATTGGCAAGCATAGCATTAGCATCAACCGTTGCCATGTCGGTAGTATCGTTAATGGCAGCTAATTCTGTACGAGCCGCCACCGCCGCAACATCACCTTCATAGGCAAGAATTTCTGCGGTGGTATCCATGGCATTGGTCATTGCTTTGGCAGTAGTTATTTTATTATCTATGGCAATTAGGTCAGTGCCTTGAGCACCATTGGCAATATTTAGCGCAATAGAGGCAATGGTCATAGTGCCTGCGGCTAAATGACTAACATAAAACATTAACCCTTCTGGCTCTGCATTACGATCAAACATTTGGTTGAAAAGGGTGTTTACCATTGCGGCATTGTCTAGGGTGCCAAAAATGGTAGTTGCTTCAGCGGAATTACCAAAAGCATCGATTATTTGCGTTAAGTCACCATCGACTGCTGCCAGTTGGTTTGACCAAAAAGCTAAGCCCTCCTTATCTGCAGGACGACCATAGTAGGCTACGTACATTTCTTGAACCTGGGTAATAAAATTTGCTGCTGGCATGTTGCTTCTCCATTAATAGTTGTATAAAATTGTTTGTAATGATTTTAAAGACCTTCATATTCAAAATTTATTAAGAATTTTCCAACTTTAAAAATAATTTAAAGCTAAATAACTACCCTTACTAAAGTGATTTAGGTGAAATTGTATACAGGCTTTAAACAAAGTGCAAACTTTTTTTTTTAAAAACTTTAAATTTTACCTAAATCCTGCAATTACTTGCACATTAACTCATACATTCTACCTGCAGATTAGAGACAATACTACTCCATAAATATTCTTTAATTAAAATATCTTTGGCTTGAGAGGTCATATTTGTAGCCTGTTGCTTGCTTAAGCCTGCTAGAGGCTGGTTAAGTAGTTTTATTAGCTGATTGGAGTCTCGGTAGATGAGCAGGTGATGCTGGTGTTTAAATAACAAGCCACGGTTGCCTTGTGGGCTGGATATAACTAGTAGATTATGAGCGATATAGTCAAAAATTTTTAGATTAGTACCTGAACCGGTGATTACTGGGTTGAGCCCGAGGTCGGCGATTGACATTAGGAGATATTTTTGGGCTGCGGTAACTTCACCTATTAATAGCATATTAATGGGTGGGTTGGTTGATTGGCTAGTAAAGGCTTGGCAGACACTGCCAACAATTAGGTATCTGGTGGTTGGGGTTGAGGGGGCTATGGTTTGTAAGTATTGCAGGGCTTGATTGTTGGGCTGGTGTTGGCTACCAATAAATATGGCTAGTTGTTGGTAGCTGTGCTTGGAACTAGCTTGGGTTAGAAACTGTTGCTTTAGTTTGCTTAGCTCTGCTTGCTTGGGATGCGAGGTGTAAGTTGGCAGGGTAACGCCGTTGGCTACTAGGTAGTATTTTGAGCTGGAATTGCTGGTATTTGCGTAGAGGCTTTGAAAGCGGTTGATGTCTTGCTGGGAACATGCCCACACTTGCTGGGCAGTGTTAATAAGCTGGGCTTCGGTTTGTTGGAGAGACTGGAGGATAGGTTTGGCAGCTTGGATTGTTGCGGCATCTAGGCTGTTAATCATTTGGGTTTTTAGGTCGTATTCTACATTAAAGGCATCATAAATTAGGTTTAGCTGGTTGGTTTGTAGCAGCCTAGCACAACTACTAATTATAGCTGGGTAAACATAGCAGTGGGCAGCAACTATGCTGCTGGCGGTAACGGCTAGCAGGCTAAGCTGGTGTAAAAACTCTGGGTTAAGTTGGGGTTGTAAAAGCAGTGCTAGGTCAATAGCGGAGATTTTGATGGATTCTTCTAGCCGCTGGGTATAGAGGTGTGATTGCCGGCTAGCTGGAATGGCTATTTGTTTGAAGCTGGGGCTGAAGGTGGTGGTGGTTATATTGCTAATATTGGCATCTAGCACTAGCATGGTTATTTGCTGGCTGGCTGAGAGTTCTTGATAAAGGTGGTACATGCGCAGTTTGCCCCCAGTGTTGGGTGGGTAGCAGCTAAAGGTGTTTACTACTAACATGGTGTTTGGTTTTGCTAGTGGTTTAGTTGCGGTGGTTAGCGGCTGGGTTAGGGCAGTTATTAGCGGCTGCCAGCTTATTTTTTTGCTGTCTTGGTAGGCTTGCTGCCCTAGTTGCTGGCAGAGTTGGGGGTTGTTGGCTAGGGTGTTAATTGCTTGGCTTAGTGAGGTTAGTTGGTTGTTGCTGTTTGGCTCTAACTGAGTTATCCAACCATTTTTTTGGTGGTTAATAAATTCGGTTACTCCGCCAGAGTCGGTAAGAGTTAGCAGTGGCTTGCTAGCTTGCATGGCTTCTAGGGTGATAAGCCCCATGTCTTCGTCTAGCGGTATGTAAATTATAAACTGGGCGTGTTGGTAGTAGCTGGCTAGCTGTTGGTTAGAGACATAGCCAAGTAGTTGTATTTGGTCGCTTAGCTGGTATTGGCTAATCAGCTGTTGTAGCTGAGCTAGTTGCTGACCTGTGCCAGCTATTTTTAGTGGCAAGGTTACTTTGGCTTGGGCATAGGCAGTTATTATTTCGGCAATGCGTTTGGGTAGATCAAGCCGTGAGGCAGTGAAGATGTAGGCTTGCTGGGGCTGGGTTGGGTTGGTGGTTGGTTGGTTAGTTGGTTGGTTAGTTGGTTGGTTAGTTATTAGGCTACTGGGGTGGTGAATAACTTGTGGGGTGATGTTGGGGGGAAAGTAGTCGGCTCGGTTGGCTACGGTGTGGGAGATGGCGTAGTAGGCTTTAATTCGGTTGGGGTGCAGGGCTAGGGCGTCAAGGTGGTGTATTAAAAGACGACTAACCGGGCTGGGTAGATCAAAGTAGTGGGTGTTTTCTAGGGTGTTTTCTAGGGCAAATAGCTGTTGCCAAAGTTCTGGTAGGTGTTGCAAACTATTGCTTGGTTGCTCCTGTAGCCAGCGTAAAAATTGTTGTAGTGGCTGGGGTAGTTGGTTGAGGTTTATTTTAGTAGCTAGCTGGGCTGGATAGGTATCGTAAAGCCCTCGCAGGCGATGTTGTAGGTAGACAATATGCTGCGGGTGGTTGACTAGCCATGCTGGGTATTTGGTACTAATTACTCGGTCGAAATGGTCTAAATTAAGCTGGCTAAATTGTTGGTAGCTGCGTAAAAGGCACCAAAAATCTTGCTCTGGCGAGGGTAGCTTTATAAGCTCTACCGCATGTTTACCACTGGCATTAAGCTGAAGTTGTAGTTCTAACCAAAGATTTTCGGCTCCTCCTAGGATAAAGGGGCTGGCACTGGGGGCTATAATAGCTATTTTCATGGTATTACCCTAATCCGCAAGTAGAAATCATGGTTATTGTACAAGTCCTTGGTGCGCCTAGCAAACTTTAAAAAATCCTTATCACCAATTAGGTGACCACGGTTTTTTTAAAATTCACTATGCACATCAATTGTTTACACACTAACTCATAATTCTACTTGCGGATTAGGGTATTAACCTCGGGTTATTCTGGAGGAGGCACTGAACAACCGCCAATTATTTTTTACTGGCTAAAATGCACGACAACT
>CAZRMK010000099.1:0-4553 GCA_964601165.1 uncultured Piscirickettsiaceae bacterium
CCCCTGTTACCGCCGTGAAAGGGCGGTGTCCTAGGCCTCTAGACGAACGGGACACTATAAAAATCAATTATTTATTTAAGTTATTTGACTACGGCCTAGTGCAATCATAACAATAGCTTAAAACTCTAAGGGTTAAAAATGGTGGAGCTAAGCGGGATCGAACCGCTGACCTCAACACTGCCAGTGTTGCGCTCTCCCAGCTGAGCTATAGCCCCTACTTTTTACCGTTTGGAGCAGTTTAACTGATGGATGCGTATTATATAGACTGACCTAATAAGGTCAAGTATTTTTTTTAATGCCATATTTCTATATTAGGGTAAGACCTAAATCCTGCAAGTGCTTGCAGGATTTAGGTATGAATCTAACGCACTGAAAGAACTTTATTGTTTTCTGACTCTAATAAAATTTAATGCTAAATTCAACCTTTCAATACAACGTTTTTGCCCTATTAGCTCTGCCGTTTCGTCAATAGATGGAGATTGCCCTCCTCCCGTAATAGCAACACGTAAAGGCATGCCAACCTTCCCCATTCCTACCTCTAGTGACTCTGAAGTTTCTTTAATAACTTTATGAATATTATTAGAATTCCATTCTGTAAGAGCGGCTAGTTTTTTCTGAAGCAATAGCAAGGCTTCTTCTGCAACGGGGCGTAAATGTTTTTTAGCTGCTACAGGATTAAACTCTTTAAAGTCTTGATAAAAATAAACTGCCCCATCAGCCATTTCTACTAGAGTCTTTGCTCTTTCTTTAAGTAAATCAGCGACTCGTGTTAATTCTGGACCAGTTGTTAAGTCGATACCTTTATCTGCCATAAAGTGTGATAAATAACGTGCTAAATGCTCTGGTGTTGCAGCTTGAATGTGTTGTTGGTTAATCCATAGAAGCTTTTCCATATTAAATGTGGAAGGCGCACTATTAACAGTTTCTAAATTAAAATATCGAACCATTTCATCTATGGAAAAAATTTCTTGTTCTCCATGAGACCAACCTAACCTAACAAGATAATTTAGCAGTGCTTCAGGTAAAAAACCTTCTTCTTTATATTGCATAACAGACACCGCCCCGTGACGCTTAGAGAGGCGAGAGCCATCTTCTCCTAATACCATAGGGATATGGGAAAATTTAGGCGGTTTTGCACCTAAGGCTTGATAAATATTAATTTGTCTTGGAGTATTATTAAGGTGATCATCTCCGCGAACTACATGAGTAATCCCCATATCCCAATCATCAACGACCACTGTTAAATTATAAGTCGGAGTACCGTCAGAACGAGCAATCACTAAATCATCTAATTCTTTATTGGCAATAATCACTTGTCCTTTAACAATATCGTCAATTTGTACTTCACCATCTAATGGATTTTTAAAACGAATGACAGGCTTAACATCCTCTGGTGGAGTGCCAGAAAAATCACGATAACGACCATCGTAACGAGGTTTTTCACCACGAGATTTTTGCTGTTCACGCATTTTATCAAGCTCTTCAGGAGAAGCATAACAATAATAGGCTAGATTTTTATCTAGCAATTCCTGAATAACCTCTTTGTAACGTTCAAAATGATGAGTTTGATAGAAAGGACCCTTATCATGATCTAGTCCTAGCCATGCCATGCCTTCCATAATGGCATCAACAGATTCTTGTGAAGAACGCTCTAAATCGGTATCTTCAATACGTAAAATAAATTCACCTCCTGTTTTCTTTGCATGTAACCAAGAAAACAAAGCAGTTCTAACTCCGCCAATATGTAAATAACCTGTTGGGCTTGGGGCAAATCGTGTACGTATCACAAAACTCTCCTGATTTTTTTAAAAATAATGAAGATATTATAAATGCTTATTTATAAGACATATCTATTAAATACCCTTATCATATTAATATTTAATTTCGTAACAGGGGTAATTTACACTTGAAATTTCAGCCAAACACTCATTATTACACTATTACTCCAGCTGATCCTAAAGGTCATTTATTAGACGTAAGCCTTATTATTACCAATCCTAATAAAAATGGACAAAAGATTTCTTTGCCTAGCTGGATACCTGGAAGTTATCTTATTCGTGATTTTTCTAAACATATCATTAATCTTCAAGCAAAAACTCTAACAAAAAAACCTTTAACTATTCAACCAATTAAAAAATCTATTTGGCAAATAGAACCTTGCAGTGAAGCCATTAAAATTAGTTACCAAGTTTATGCTTGGGATTTATCCGTAAGGGGTGCTCATTTTGATAGCTCCCATGCTTTTTTTAACGGCACTTCTGTCTTTATGGCAGTTGCAAAACAAAGAAAGTTTGTTTGTCACATTAAACTTAAACAATCAAAACACAGTAAGATTGAGAATTGGAAAGTTGCGACCACCCTGCCACCTTTATCTATCGACTCTAATAGTTTTGGAGAATATCAAGCAAAGTCTTATCGTGATTTAATTGAATATCCTGTGGAAATGGGTAAGTTTTGGGAATTAGAATTTAAAGCCAATGATATTCCTCATAAAATAGTTTTTACTGGTGAAGTTGAAAGAAATAAAATAAATAAAAATTTATTAATCAAAGACTTAACTGCTATTTGTGAAGTAGAACTTAATATGTTTGGTAAGCCCTACCCTATTCAACAATACTTATTTCAGGTCATGGTAACTGCTGATGGCTATGGAGGATTAGAACATTTAGATTCAACGGCTCTTATGTGCTCTAGAACTAATTTGCCTTATCTTAATGATGAAAAACGTACGGACGGTTATTTACAGTTTTTAGAATTATGTTCTCATGAATATTTTCATACTTGGAATGTTAAACGCATTCAACCAGTTGTTTATCAAACAACAAATCTATCTAAGCCTGTTTACACTAATCAGCTTTGGTGGTTTGAAGGGATAACTTCATTTTATGATGGAATGATTTTAAACATGGCGGGTATTGTTAGCAACGAAGATTATCTTAATCGCCTTGCGAAAGAAATGACTCGTGTTTATCGTATGCCTGGACGTTTCAAACAATCTGTTGCAGAATCTAGCTATTTAACTTGGACTAAATTTTATCAACAAGATGAAAATGCTCCTAATTCCATTATTAGTTACTATACCAAAGGTAGTTTAATTGCACTTGGCCTAGATTTAAAGATTCGCACAGCTACCAATAATAAAAAATCTCTTATTGATATTTTATTGTTTTTATGGCAAAAGCATGGTGAAACTGGCAAGGGTCTTAAAGAAGGCGAAATTGAATCTATTTGCTCGAAAGTATCAGGAGTGGCTTTAAAAAGTTTTTTCAATGATTTCTTATATGGCACAAAAGATCTACCCTTTGAATCTCTATTCGCTCCTTTTGGCATCAATTTTACCTTACGTCCCGCCGATAATGCCAAAGACATGGGAGGAAAAATTAAATCCACAGAATTCCCAATAAACCTCGGAGCAAATTTTGTGGCAACAGAGCATCAAACCATTAAGATCACCCATGTTTGGGAAGGTTCTAGCACTTACCAAGCTGGCTTAGCACCACAAGATGAAATTGTCGCACTAAATCAATATAAAATGCCTAACCTTCAATCTTTAGAAGATTTCTTAAAAAATTCTTCCGTAGGAGAAAAAGTGATCTGCCACTTCTTTAGACGAGATGAGCTTAAAGAAACCCTTATCACTTTACAAAGCCCTCAAAGTGATCGAGTGGTATTAAGTTTTTCACCCGATATTACCGATAAACTAGATTGGCTAGGGAGCTTGTAAACAATGCCTAACAACAATACCCCTTCTATGCAACAACTTACAGATAAAATTGACCGCCTAGAAGAAAGCATGGCATTTCAAGAAGAATCCATTGATGCTTTAAATAATACCGTAGCTGTTCAGTATCAAGAAATTCAGCTATTACAAAAACAGCTTACATTGCTAACAGAATATATTAAAAATCTACAAGAAAACTCCAACCAAGCAATTAAACAATCTAGCGAAGAAAATCTACCACCACATTATTAACTACCTAAATCCTGCAAGCACTTGTACCATATATGTGCAAGCACTTGCAGGATTTAGGAACTACATGTTCATGGGAATGTTGCCTAGCATACAATGTTAATCCTATTTTTAAGGAAGATATTAAATTCAAGGCACAAAATGGGTTTACAGGCTCTAATTTTCAGCAGAAAACATTTCAGCTAAAGATTCTCCTTGTGCAAGTACTCTGTCAGCTTCTAATTTTGCTAAATCTGGTGGATAACCATAACGCATTAATATTTTCTTTACTGTCAGTCTTAATTTTGCTCTTACATCATCTCTTTTGCTCCAATCTACTGTTGCATTTTTTCTGATAACATCAACAATCGTGTGAATTAATTCTTTCATTTTGTTATCGTCTAAAAAGCTCGTTGATTCATTTTCTTTCAAAACACTATAAAAAGCATATTCTTCAGGAGATAGCCCGAGTTCTTCAGATTTATAGTCTTCCAAACGCATTTCTTTTGCTATTTCTGAAAGTTCTGCTAATACTTGTGCTGAATCAATTTGAGACCTTTGCATAATTCATCATTCTCCCTGCTCAAATTGGTAAAATAACAGC
>CAZRMK010000100.1:0-4379 GCA_964601165.1 uncultured Piscirickettsiaceae bacterium
AATAAATTATGTCACAATTAACCCATTTAGATGAAAAAGGTCAAGCTCGTATGGTTGACGTGAGCCAAAAGGCTCACACAGAGCGTGAAGCTAGAGCCATGGCAGTGATTAGTATGCAGCCTGATACTTTGCAAATGATTGTAGAAGGCAAGCATAAAAAGGGTGATGTTTTAGCAACAGCTCGTATTGCGGGAATTATGGCGGCAAAACGTACCCCAGATTTAATTCCCATGTGCCACCCACTAATGTTAACTTCCGTTAAGGTAGAATTAACGCCTAACTTTGAAAACTCAGCCGTTGAAATTGTCGCTATTTGTAAGCTGGTTGGGCAAACAGGGGTTGAAATGGAAGCATTAACTGCCGCCTCAACAGCAGCATTAACTCTATATGATATGTGTAAGGCGGTTGATAAAGCTATGGTTATTAGTCAACTACAGCTACTAGAAAAAAAGGGCGGTAAAAGCGGACATTGGGTGCGTTAGTTAGTTACTATGATATATTTGTAATCACTTCCGGTGCTGGAATAATATTGTAATCAAGTGGGATTTGATAGATTATCCCGTCTCTACCTTCTGTGCTTTGTATTATTTTTAGACCTTTTTCAGGGAAAAACCAATGGATAAGTCTATCTTCATCAACCACAATTTTTTCAGGCTCTCCAAAACGTTTTCTAATGGATTCATCAGTTAGGTTTCTTCTAGGCAAGAGAGTAATGAAAGAAAAAGTTTGATTTTTTAAAAATGAACCATCTTCTTGAGAGGGGATAACTTCTCTTATACCCATTTTATTCATTGTAGTTTTGATTCCCCGATTGTAGATCATCTCTAGCTTTTCAGGAGTAACATTAATCCTCAATACTAAGGCTGCATGTACATGTTCGACACGAATCGAAGGCAACATCATTTCAGCAAATTTATAGCCCTGTTTTTCATCGAAAAAAACTTTAACACTAACATCATCACGAAACATCCATTCTACTTCGCGGGCGGTAGTGGCATTAGTTTCTATCCCTAAAACTTCAATGTTGCCGTGTTCATTAATAACAGAGTTCCAAGGTAAGAGGCTTCTATCTATTTCATCACGATCTGGAGTAATCATTAACATTAAAAAAAATAATATCGTCCCTCCTATTAGGACAAGGATTAAAGGTGAAGTTCTGTTTATAAAGCTTGGTTTTTGTTTTTTAGTATCATTAGTCATTTAATTTGTAGGTTTCTTCTCTGGTTCTATTGTTTTAGATTCTTTGTGCTGAAATTCATCTTCCCCTATACCTAACTCAATATTGGAGGTTTCGTCACGTGGGAGGTATTGAGCAATTTTAGGATCCATAATGCCTTTGTCAGCATCATAAACAGAAATTCCTGACTGGAAAAAAGTTACGAGTACGGCAACAAAAACTAAGACTGCGGCAAAAAACATGGTAATTTTTTCATGAATAGGGGTGGAAGTTCCGCCTGGGCTGAAGTCATGCATCATTAACCCCCCACCTATAACTAAGCCAACTAAATGCGATAGTATCATAATAACAATGGCCATAATATAAGCCATAATTAAAATTCGACCACGTCGCCAAGCTAATTGCCAATGGGCGGCAACAAACCAAGATTTTGTTTTGGCGATGGTTTTACCGTGAAAGTAAATATAACTTAGTACCATTAGAGAAACAAAAGGCACTAAAATAAAATGCAGAGGATCTCCCCCCCCTAGTTCTAAGGCAATTTTAGAAAGGGCTAGATGGGTCAGTAAAATATTTAAGTTAAATATATGATGAGGGTTTTTAGCAACATGTTGCTCTTCAGAGGTAACTTGGTAATGCATATTTTTTATAACCTTATTTACCCTACTTAAAACTGGTTTATGTAGGTATTTAGAAAGTTGATAACGGCTTCATTTTAGGATTTAACCGCATTAAAATCATTCTCTAGCTCTGTTGTTGTATTACCTGCTTTTCCTGCCTTTTCTAATACTAGAGTAAGATTAGGTAAGTGGATCGCTACAACATTTGCAGAGCTACCTTTTAGAGTGTGAGCGTGTAATTGTAAGCTAGAGGCGTCTTGGTTGCGTAGTGCCGCTTCAATTTGGTAGACCATGTCTGGTGCAACATCGATAAAACTTTGTAAAATTTCTTTTAAATCATCACCAATAACTTCTTTTAGCATTTCTAAGTTAGCGGTATCTACAACGGTTGACATGGTTATTCCTTAAGAGTGTTCATTAGTTAAATAGTCTTCAAAATCAGATTCAGTCATAGGTTTTCCAAATTTGTATCCTTGAAATATATCACAGTTTTTATCTTGTAAGAAGGTTACATGAGTTTCTTCTTCAATACCTTCTGCAACCACCTTAAGGTTTAAACTTTTTGCCATAGCTAAAATGGTGTTAACGATAGCTTGACCTTCTTTACTATCTAAATTAAGAATAAAAGAGCGGTCAATTTTTATGGCATCAATCGGAAAACTGTGCAAATAGGCTAGAGAAGAATAACCTGTTCCAAAGTCATCAATAGATAAAGAAACTCCTAGTGCTTTAAGGCCATTTAAAACTGCAATATTATGATCGGCATTACTCATTGCTAAACTTTCGGTAATTTCTAAGTCTAAATATTTAGCAGGTAAGGAACTTTGGCTGATAACTTGCTGAATAACATCCATTAAATTATCATGAGAAAACTGCCTGCCAGATAAATTAATACCTATATGTAAATCATTAAATCCCATTTTATGCCATTTTTCAGTTACTGCAACAGATTTTTTAATAATATATTGTCCTATCTCAACAATTAACCCGGTACTTTCTGCAATAGGAATAAAAGTGACGGGAGAAATAATGCCATGTTGGTGATGATTCCAGCGTACTAAAGCTTCTGCTCCGTAAATATTAAGGCTTTGGGCGAAGACTTGGGGCTGAAAATAAACTTCAATTTCATTACGTTCTAAAGCTTTGTATAAATCATTCTCGAGTAGAAGCAGCGATTTAGCTTCTTGATTCATCTCTTGTTGATAAAACTGGAATTGATTTCCGCCGTGTTTTTTTGCCTGAGTACGAGCAACATTGGCATTGGTAATCAATTCATTAGCAGTTTTACCATCTTGAAATTGAAGCGCCACTCCCATGCTAAAGGTGCTATAAAGCTCTTGATCGTTAATAATATAAGGCTTAGATAAATCATTAAAAATTCGATTTAATGAAAGATTCAGTTCTGAAGTATCTTTAGCTTGTTGGATAATAATGGCAAATTCATCACTGCCTAAGCGGGCAACAAAATCTCCCTCGCGGGTAACATTTTTAATTCTTTGGGATACTGTACGTAATAGATTGTCACCTTGCTGTTGCCCTAAACTGTCATTAATAGCTTTAAAACGATCTATGTCAAGAATAACGGCGGCGGTAAGGCTATTGGTTTTTGTCTTTATCTGTTCTTTGTCCTCAAACAGTTTCTCTAGGGTTTCTGAAAAAAAACTACGGTTAGGAAGCTCGGTTAACTTATCGTGCTTAGATTGGTAGTTAATCAAGGATTCTGCCTTGTGGAGGCGGCTAATATCTTGCACAGAACCGGTAATGTTTATCAATTCTCCTTGCGAATTAAAGAAAGCATCACCTAAAACATCAATATGAGCAATAGCAAGATCGGAGTATTGCACCCGAAAACTGGTTTGTAATTTAGAGACTCCATGATTCGCTTCAGAAATACTTTGATGGACTAGGGGCAGATCTTTAGGAATAACGCAGGATATAAAGTGTTCAAGGGATGTTTCTGGTTGAGAAGGTAGCCCCATTAGAGAAAATGCTGAAGGTGAAGCCGTAATAGTATTGGTTGGGATGTGCCATTCCCAATAACCAAGTTTAGCAATTTTAATGGCATAATTAAGGAAGTTCTGGCTAGCACGTAACTCTTGTTCTATTTTGGCAGATTTTAAAGCATATTTAATGCGTTGAACCAGTAAACTCCAATTAATCGGCTTGGTAATAAAGTCGGTAGCCCCCGCATCAAAAGCCTCGTCTATAGACTGAATATCATCTAAAGCCGTCAACATAATAATCGGGGTAGTCGTAGCCTGCTCTGTTTCGTAATGCCTAATCGCTTTAGTGGCTGCATAGCCATCCATAATTGGCATCATCACATCCATTAAGATTAAGTCAGGTTTTTCTGAGGTATATTGAGAAAATCCTTCTTGCCCATTATTAGCTTCAATCAGGTCAAAGCCTGATTTAGATAAAATTTTTGTGACCGTAAGACGGGTAACAATATCGTCATCAATGACTAATATTTTAGTTATTTTTTTGGAAGCTTTATTGTCCATTGGATCTATTGCCAATTTTTTGTTTCCTTCTAATAAAATGTGGGTAATCCATTATCTAAATTTCCCTAAATTTACTAT
>CAZRMK010000101.1:0-4297 GCA_964601165.1 uncultured Piscirickettsiaceae bacterium
CCATTAAAAGGAGATTTTTATATGTCTACTAAAACTTTTGACGCTGGTGTACAAGATTATCAGCTGACCTATTGGACACCTGAGTACACGCCGTTAGATACAGATTTGCTAGCTTGTTTCAAAATTGTTGCACAAGAAGGTGTATCCCGTGAAGAAGCTGCCGCTGCTGTTGCTGCAGAAAGCTCAACTGGAACCTGGACTACAGTCTGGACCGATTTATTATCAGATATGGAATACTATAAAGGTCGTTCATACCGTATTGAAGACGTACCTGGTGACCCAACTGCGTTCTATGCATTTATCGCCTACCCACTAGATTTATTTGAAGAAGGATCAGTGGTTAACGTTCTAACCTCACTAGTAGGTAACGTATTCGGATTTAAAGCTATTCGCTCACTACGTTTAGAAGATATCCGTTTTCCAGTAGCCTACATTAAAACCTGCCAAGGACCGCCATCAGGAATTCAAGTAGAGCGTGACAAGCTAAACAAATATGGTCGTCCAATGCTAGGTTGTACTATCAAACCTAAGCTAGGTCTATCAGCTAAAAACTACGGTCGTGCTGTTTATGAATGCCTACGTGGTGGTTTAGACCTAACCAAAGATGATGAAAATATCAACTCACAGCCTTTCCAACGCTGGCGTAACCGCTTTGAATTTGTTGCAGAAGCAGTTGACAAAGCTGTAGAAGACACTGGTGAAGTCAAAGGTCATTACCTAAACGTAACTGCTGGTGACGTAGAAGAAATGATGAAACGTGCTGAATTCGCTAAAGAACTAGGTCAGCCGGTCATTATGCACGACTTCCTAACTGCTGGATTTACTGCCAATACTACCCTTGCAAAATGGTGTCGTGAAAACGGCGTTTTGCTACATATTCACCGTGCAATGCATGCAGTAATCGATCGTAACCCCCATCACGGCATCCACTTCCGCGTACTAGCAAAATGTCTAAGATTGTCAGGTGGAGATCACCTCCACACCGGAACAGTTGTTGGTAAGCTAGAAGGTGATCGTGCTTCAACCCTAGGTTTTGTTGACCTATTACGTGAAGACTTTATTCCAGAAGACCGTTCACGTGGTATCTTCTTCGATCAAGACTGGGCATCAATGCCAGGGGTATTCGCAGTTGCTTCAGGTGGTATTCATGTATGGCACATGCCAGCACTACTTAGCATCTTTGGTGATGATTCTATATTTCAGTTTGGTGGTGGAACGCAAGGTCACCCAGGTGGTAACGCTGCCGGAGCCGCTGCTAACCGTGTTGCACTAGAAGCTTGTGTTAAAGCCCGTAACGAAGGTCGTGATCTAGAGAAAGAGGGTAACGACATTCTTCGTGAAGCTGCTAGGCATAGTAAAGAATTAGCGGTTGCACTGGAAACTTGGAAAGAAATCAAGTTTGAATTTGATACAGTTGACAAGTTAGACGCTTAATTAATAACGGCACAAAGGAACCTCTGAAATTCTAAGATTGATTTAGGTATTTAGAGGTTCTCACAAGTTTAAGGAGATTAGCAATGAGTAATGTAAAAATTGAAGATTATCGTACTAGGGTTACACTTGAAACCTTTTCATTCCTGCCTGAGATGACTTCAGACGAGATTTATGATCAGATTGTATACATCATAAATCAAGGTTGGTCGCCAGCGTTAGAGCATGTTATTCCAAAAAATGCCTCACGTCACTACTGGGGAATGTGGAAGCTACCTTTCTTCGGAATGCGTGATCCTAGTGAAGTAATACAAGAGATTGAAGAATGTCGTCATGCTTACCCAGATCACATAATCCGTGTTATTGGCTATGACAGCTATACTCAGTGTCAAGGTCACAACTTTGTGGTTTACCGTCCAAGAGGATTGTAGTTTACAAATTGTTCAGATGTTTCCATCTCCTATTTTTAGAATAGGAGATGGATTTAGATAATATGGGTTTAGATAATAGGGTATTTATCAGGTTAAATTATAGTTTTACTTTAATTGAATAAATATCTTAAAACATGGAGTTCTTAAGTAATGAGTAAATCAAGTCAAGACCTCAGTGGTCGCTCGAGTGCTAAAGCTAATCGCCAAGCGAGAATGGCTGGTAAAGCAGTCGGAACATCTATGGCTAGAACAGCTATTGCCCCCAAGCCCAAAGCAGAGTCTTTGCCAGTGAGCAGAAGCAATAGAGTGCCTAGTTCAGTAACTAATCCAGCAGTGCGTCGCACTGTAGCTCCAATGGCTAGTACAGTTATTCTAGCCGAAGGTAGAGAATTTGCTAAAGCCAAAAGAAAACAAGCGATGAGCGGCAAATCTAATTCAACTCCTGCAAGACCTCAAAGAGTGGCTAGAAAGCCAGCATCTACTGGAACAGTTGCAACAATAAAGGTCTCATCACCAACTATTCAACCAGTTACTAAACCAACAGCACGCCGAACTGTAGCACCTGCTGCCAGCACAGTTATTCTAGCCGAAGGCAGAGAGTCTGCTAAAGCAAAAAGAAAACAAGCAATGCGTGGTAAAACTAATTCAGGCTATGGTCAATCTAAATTGGCATCTCAAAAGCCAACTAGAGTAAAAAAGGACAAGCCAGAAGCGATTATTGAACCTCGTTCAAAATCAGCATCAGCACCAATACCAGCACGGGTCAGTCTTAAAGTAAAAGACGACAATCGTCGTTCACAGTTAAAAAACACAGCTATTGCTGATAGCAGTGGTCGTAACATGTCTAAAGCCTGGCGTAAAGCCCTACTAAAAGGTAAAACTGGTGAAGCGATTTACAAATCTAAAAACGGACTAATTGGAACGGTAGCCAAGATTACTAATCCAGACGCCTCTACCAGAGATATTGCCCGTTCAGTAAGAGAACAACGTTGTGCCAAAGGTAAAAGCTGTTCACCTGTTGCGGCTGCTCCAAAGCGTCAAGAACGTAAGAAAAGTAATGCCGGAGTTGAAAAAGTCGCCTTCTCATCTACCCTAAGCGGACAATCTGTTTCAGGGGTTCAAGTAGGTCAAGGTCAAATTACTGGAGCCGAAGGCGGAGCATGTCAACTAGTTAGTGGTACCGAATACCTGAGTATGGAAGAATTTTCAACCCATTGTTCAAGCACACCACAAGCAAGTCCTGCTAAAGTAACCACCACCCAGACCACTAAAGGCCAAACGATTAGTGGCAATAAAATTGGTCAATCTAAAGTAGTAACTGGCGACAGAAACGGGCAATGCTCAGCGGTAACAGGAACTAACTACCTACCAGCAGACCAAGGTCAAATGTTTTGTGATACTGATGCTCAAGCCACTAAATCATCAGCGGCAAGCTTCTCTTTAAAAACGCTTACCCCAACTCAAAGAAAGACCGAAGGCCACGTTATTAGTGGAGGCAGCGCCTATCCTGACCAATCAGGTTCGATTTTCTCTGCTGATAAAGCAGGCTACGAAGTACCTCAAAAAGTTTTACTATCCAATACCTTTGCAGGCAACCCAACAACGGGTACACAAGTAGGATCTCCTAGAGCTGTTACTGGTGACGATAAAGGTAAATGCCTAATGTTAACTGGTACAGGCTATCAAGGTAAAGAAGAAGTAGAACAAATTTGCCAAACACCAGTTTCCAATGATCAACCAAAAAAAGTTAATATTTCAGGTACTTTTTCAGGTCAAGCAGTGACTGGTGATCGTAGTGGAGCTAACGGCGGCAAGGTTACTGGTGGAGAAGCTGGTCGTTGTAAATCAGTTAGTGGTACTGCCTACATGGGATCTGAAACTATTGCCAACTGTACAACACAGGAGCAACAAGACATTGTAAAAAAGTTTGAGCCGATGGCTCGCCAACATGGACATCCCCTAACGGGAGTTCAGCCTGGGCCGCAAGGTTTAACTGGTGCTCAAAAGGGTGCTTGTGAACTGGTTTCAGGGACGAATTATCAAGGTTCTGATCAAGTGAATATGCTGTGTGGAAGTTCTCAAGCAGCAGTTCCTGGAGAATCTGATTATCCCGTCATGGTGAATGCCATCGCGCCAGTAGGAATGCTACAACAAACTATAGAGCCTGTTATGGTCACAGAACCTGCTTCAGGAGCTGAACTGATTACAGGTGACGGCTGGGATAGAGGCTCAAAAGTAACTGGCACGGAAGGGGAGTGGGCAGCACAACGTAACCCATCAAGAAAAGGCTCTTCAAGTGTACAAACACCAATGAGTGCAGCTAGTTTTAGACCTAACGCAATGCCAGAAGTTCCACAAAGCCCAATTACAGGCTCCTCAGGTAATACAGAAACAGGTGCAAAAGTTACCTTATCTGGGGGAGCAAGAGCTTAAAT
>CAZRMK010000102.1:0-4192 GCA_964601165.1 uncultured Piscirickettsiaceae bacterium
AAATATAATAGTTAAAATTGAAGGCTGAATTTATAGATTATGCAAAGGTCTCAAAAAATAACTTAGGGGCAATAAAAGTAATTAATGCTTGCACTAAGTTTTTATAAAAGCTTATAATCATGCTATTAACATGATGACATGTTTTTATGGTATTTATTAAGCATAGAGGAGTTTAGGTATGAAATTAAAATTATTAGCATTATTATTAACAGCAGGTTTGTTTACGGCTTGTAATGGTCAATATGATGATGAGGCGGATGCTAAGGTAGCAGCTGCATATGAAAAACCTGCTCAGGTAGTAGCAGAAGTTAAGCCTGTTGAAGCTGTTGTTGAAGAAGCTACAGAAGTTGCTGCTCCAAAAGTAGCACCTGATGGTGGTGTTTTGCATACGGTAAAAATGTTAAACCATGGTGCTGGTGGCATTATGGTTTTTGAGCCAGGTTTCTTAAAAATAAACAAAGGTGATACTGTTTATTTTGAAGCAACTGACGCTGGACATGATGCTGTATCTTCATTCGCTCCTGGAGATCCTTGGCGTGTTGGTTTTCAAGGTGGAAAAGTTACCTTTAATGATGAAGGAATTCACATTTACTATTGCACACCTCATAAGTCAATGGCAATGTACGGGGTTATTCAAGTAGGTGAAGCTGTCAATAAAGAAGCTGCTATGAAAAGTGCTAAAGCCAGT
Organism: uncultured Piscirickettsiaceae bacterium; assembly: GCA_964601165.1. Lineage (GTDB taxonomy): Bacteria > Pseudomonadota > Gammaproteobacteria > Thiomicrospirales > Thiomicrospiraceae > Thiosulfativibrio. The sequence goes on from CAZRMK010000102.1 coordinate 689, forward strand.
GAAGCTGGTTTTGCTATGAACCAAGGGCGCTTAATGAACTATATGGATCAAATCCAGTAAGTTTGTCATACCAAATCCTCATGGTTTTTATATGAGGATTTGTAGTTATCGCTATAAAATAAAAAAGCCCCTAGAAATTATTTTCTAGGGGCTTTTTTTATACCGAAAGGTTGTGTAAGACCAGTATGGACATCAACTTATGAGGTGCAAGTCCTCTGTAGGAAAACTGGTTCCTTCTAACATTATACTACGCCAAGAAAAACAAATAATTTTACTAAAATTTAATGGTAACTACTCGGTATGTTTGTTACTTAACTTGTAAGTTATTGATTTGTATGGGGTTAAGGTTTAGAGTGTACTGGTTCCTTTACTCATTGATAGAACTATTCAGGTTTTCTTTTAAAAATGCTATGCTTATCGATGATAAAGTTGAATGCCTATCAGCAAAGCGCACCCAAATGAATGTAAGCTAAAAAAACAGGGATAAACTGATTAATAATGCACAAAAGGCTTGATTTAATTTAATGCTTAAGATGGTATCTATTTGCTTAATTTTGTGTTTTTTAGTAAAGTTTCTTAATTTTTAGCTTACGTAGTTACTTTGGCTATAAAGTTAGGTGCGCTTTGCTGATAGGCATTTAAAGTTGAGTAGAAGATAAAATCTTGCTCCACTGACAATAAATCGCAATTCTTAATTTGCGGTAGGATTAATATTTCTACTTCTAAATAAAATAAGCTAGGTGATTATGAGGAGCCTTAATTGAAATTACCAATAAAAACTAAAGCACAGTTAATAGAAGAAAATAAGCAATTACGCAGTAAGCTTGCCCTACTTACTCAACCCACAAAAAAGCCAATCATTGATGAAGATCAAGATACCATTATTATTTTAGAAATGATTGCAATCGGCAAACCAGCAACAGATGTTTACGATGCCATTGCTTTTAAATATGAAAAGCGTCACCTTGGTTTACGTTGTTCCATGCTAGAATTATATGACAATAAACTCATGCACGGTGGTGCACCAAGTTTACCGAAAGAATATTGTAATGCTGTCCATGGTCTGGAAAATGGGTCGAGTGTTGGTTCGTGTGGCACATCAACATTTACGGGGAAGCGTGTTGTTGTAGAAGATATTGCTACTGATATTAAATGGGAAAAAATTAAGCACCTTGCGTTGCCCCACGGTATGAGAAGCTGCTGGTCTGAACCCGTAAAAAGTTCAACTGGCAAAGTATTGGGAGCTTTTGGTATGTATTACGACCATCCAGCCCTGCCTAATGAGCAAGAGTCTAATGATCTTAAATCTGCTGCTAGACTAACCAGTATCGTCATGGAACGCGATCAAAGTCAAAAGCGAATTCTGGAACTGGCCTACACAGATCAATTAACCGGGCTTGCAAGCCGTGCTCATTTTTATTTACACCTAGAAAAATTATTAAAAACATCTCAATACTTAAATCAACTTTTCAGTATTTTATACCTAGATTTAGATAATTTTAAAAGTGTCAATGATACTCTAGGTCACGATGCAGGTGACTTATTGCTTAAAGGCATTGCTGATCGCCTTCTCTTAGCCAACTCTGAAACCGACTTTATTGCTCGTCTCAGTGGCGATGAATTTAGCATAATCATTAATGAAGTACGCAGTGATGATTATGTGGCTAAAATAGCACAACGATGCCTCAACGAAATAGAAAAACCAATTGATATTTTGGGAATTGTTATCACGCCTTCTTGCAGTATCGGTATTTCACATTATCCTGATGATGCAACTAATTTAAAAAATATTCTAAAAGCAGCAGACATGGCCCTTTATGAAGCAAAAGATTCAGGGAAAAACCGCTATGCCTTTTATAAGCCAGAATTAACCATTAAGGCTGAATATCGCTTCCAACTTGAAAATGCATTAAGGGAAGCCATCATCAAAAAACAACTGACATTGGTGTATCAACCCCAAATAAATTTAAAAAATGGGGTAATGACCGGTGTTGAAGTATTGTCTCGATGGCATCATCCTCAATTAGGACAAGTTTCACCCGTTGATTTTATCGCCACTGCAGAACGTATAGGTATGATAAAATCTCTCACTGAATGGGTTCTAAACACAGCATGTCATCAAGCTATAGAATGGAGAAAAGTGGGTTTACCTGCCCTCCGTATTGCCGTCAACATTTCACCAAATCACTTTTTAGATGAAACCCTCATTTTAATGATCAATGAAATACTGAATAAAACAGGCCTGACGCCTTCAAATTTAGAGTTAGAAGTGACCGAAGATATTGTTCATACAAACCCACTAAATCTTGTAGTTTTTAAAAACTTAAAAGAGTTAGGTATATTGTTGTCGTTAGATGACTTTGGTGCAGGCTATTCTTCTTTTGCTTCGCTTAAGCACTTACAAGTGGATTGCTTAAAAATCGACCAATATTTTATTAATGATATGGTTAAGGATAAAAGATCACACCATTTAGTAAACTCAATGATTGAGATCAGTCATAATTTACAACATATGGTCATTGCTGAAGGTGTTGAAACAAAGGCACAGGTCAATTTATTAAAAAGCATGAAGTGTGAAGTAGCGCAAGGTTATTTTTATAGTAAACCGTTAACAGCAGACGCTCTTAAAGCATTTCATTTGGCTCAATTATAGTCATTTTAACGCAAGAGAACTCTTAAGTATTTTATATCTTAGTCAATGCGGTAATAGTCTTAGAGAGATAGGTCGTAAACTTATCCGGTCACATAATAGCTTGATTGTTTAATCAGCGTTCAAACATCAACCGAGCCTAATATGAAAGCTTGTTAAGCTTGAAGCAGCAAGGGCTTACTCGTTAAGAAATGGCTGGATTAGGTGTTATCACGGTTAATGAAACGCCCTGTGCGGACTCGCGTGTAGGGCGTTGTGGGGGTGAGATACCCTTAGCTAGCCGATTCCCTGTAGTTATTTTTTCAATAAAGACTGACCAGTCATTTCATTGGGTTGGCCAATTTCCATCATATCTAATAGCGTTGGAATAACGTCGCATAGAGAGCCATCAGGCTTTAAAGAGTAGTTTTCTTCCCCAAAGTAAACTAGGGGTACAGGAAAGGTTGTGTGTGATGTTAAGGGAACATTGTTTTTTTCATCAAACAGTAACTCCATGTTGCCATGATCAGCGGTAATGATTGCTTCACCTCCCGCCTGTTTGATGCTGTCCAGAATGGTTTGTAATGCGGAGTCAACCGCTTCAGCGGCTTTTATGCAGGCTGGCATGTTACCCGTGTGTCCAACCATGTCTGGGTTGGCAATGTTGCAGATAAAGGTATCAAATTTTTCAGACTTAATCGCATTCACTAATTTTTCAGTCAGTTCAGGAAGACTCATTTCTGGTTGTAAATCGTAAGTTTTAACTTGCGGAGACTGGATTAAAATCCGAGTTTCATTCTGATTAGGCTCTTCTACCCCACCATTTAAAAAGAAAGTTACATGGGCATACTTTTCTGTTTCTGCGATACGAAGTT
>CAZRMK010000103.1:0-3736 GCA_964601165.1 uncultured Piscirickettsiaceae bacterium
AAGATTCACTAAAAATTACAAATCTGAATTTACAGAACAAACTTTACACTACCCCTATTTTATAAATAGGTATAGCTAGTAGCCAAGGTGATTTGCAGTAAAATAAGGTTGTCTTGAGTGCTCAATCTGTTTGATGCTGATTTTTAATGGATTTTGTGGTTTGACCGAGAGTTGCTGATATAATTCATCCTATTTTCTTAAACCTAAAGTAGATTATCTCCTAATGGAAAAGCATTTCGACCCCAATCTTATCGAGACCAAATGGTATCAAACTTGGGAAAACCAAGGTTATTTTAAACCTAAAAATTCCGATTCTTCCCCCTACAGCATCATGATGCCTCCTCCTAATGTAACAGGAAGATTACATATGGGGCATGCTTTTCAAGATACCATCATGGATACTTTAATCCGTTATAACCGTATGCTAGGCAAAGATACACTATGGCAACCAGGGACTGACCATGCTGGAATTGCTACCCAAATGGTAGTTGAACGCCAACTATCTACTGAAGGGCTTAGTCGACATGACTTAGGTCGTGAAAAATTTATTGAAAGAATATGGCAATGGAAAGAGGAATCTGGTGGCACGATTACCGAACAATTACGTCGCATGGGTGCTTCTCCTGATTGGAGTCGTGAACGCTTCACTATGGACGATGGTTTATCAGAAGCCGTTCAAGAGGTTTTTGTAAAACTATTTGAGGAAGATCTTATTTATCGCGGTAAACGCCTTGTTAATTGGGATCCAGTTTTACATACCGCAGTATCTGATTTAGAAGTTATTTCAGAAGAAGAACAGGGTAACTTATGGCACATGAGATACCCTTTAACGGATGGTTCTGGATATTTAGTCGTAGCAACCACCCGACCTGAAACCATGCTTGGAGATCAAGCAGTGGCAGTTCACCCTGACGATGAACGTTACCAACACCTTATTGGTAAAACCATTACTTTACCCTTAGTTAACCGTGAGATTCCTATTATTGCTGATGACTATGTAGATTTAGAGTTTGGAACTGGCTGTGTCAAAATTACTCCAGCCCATGACTTTAATGATTATGAAATGGGTAAACGCCACAATTTACCTCTGCTAAACATTTTCACCGTCGATGCAGCTATTAACGATGCAGCCCCCAAAAGATATCAAGGACTGGATCGTTATCAAGCCCGTAAACAAATCGTTGCTGATTTAGAATCTTTAGGCTTAATGGACGAGATTAAGCCCCATACTCTAGTCGTGCCTAGAGGCGACCGTACCCATGCAGTAATTGAACCTTATTTAACCGACCAGTGGTATGTTGCGGTTGAATCTTTAGCCAAACCTGCGATTGATGCCGTTAAAAATGGTGATATTGAGTTTGTACCCAAAAACTGGGAAAACACTTATTTTGAATGGATGAATAATATTCAGGATTGGTGCATTTCTCGTCAAATTTGGTGGGGACACAGAATTCCAGCTTGGTACGATAATGAAGGCAAGGTATATGTTGGACGCAATGAAGCAGAAGTGCGGGAAAAACATAACTTAGGACATGAAATTGAACTTAAACAAGATGATGATGTATTGGATACTTGGTTCAGCTCAGCTCTATGGACATTTTCTACTTTAGGTTGGCCAGAAAAAACTCCTGAACTAGAAAAATTTCATCCAACCTCCGTATTGGTAACAGGCTTTGATATTATTTTCTTCTGGGTTGCTAGAATGATTATGATGGGACTAAAGTTTACTGGTGAAGTACCTTTCAAACAAATTTATGTTCATGGTTTGGTTCGTGATGGTGAAGGTCAAAAAATGTCTAAATCAAAAGGCAACGTTTTAGACCCGATTGACTTAATTGATGGAATTGAACTAGAAGAGTTAGTTAAAAAACGTACCTACGGTTTAATGCAGCCAGAAAAAGCTGCCAAAATTGAGAAATCTACTCGCACACAGTTTGCGGATGGTATTCCTGCTTTTGGCACAGATGCTATTCGTTTTACCTTTGCCTCTTTAGCCTCTACCGGAAGAGACATTCGTTTTGATTTAAATAGAGCAGAAGGTTATCGTAATTTTTGTAATAAATTATGGAATGCAACTCGCTATGTTTTAATGAATACTGAAGGTTATGATACGGGGGTCGATGAATCTTTAACCGTTGAATTTTCTCTTGCTGATCGCTGGATTACTTCGCGTTTGCAACAGGTTGAATCTGAAGTTGCTAAGCATTTTAACTCCTATCGATTTGATCTAGCTGCCAACGCACTTTATGAATTCACTTGGAATGACTATTGTGACTGGTATTTAGAACTCGCCAAACCTATTTTAAACAAAAGCACTTCAGAGACGGCAAAACGTGGAACCCGTAAAACCCTAGTTCGGGTATTGGAAGCATTGCTTCGCCTGCTTCACCCCATTATTCCTTTCATTACGGAGGAGGCTTGGCAATCAGTCGCTCCTTTAGCGGGCAAGCAAGGCGACACCATTATGCTTGAATCCTATCCGCAATCTGATAAAAATAAAATAGATCAAGCTGCCATTTCTGAACTAGAATGGCTTAAGAAATTTATTATCGGCGTGCGTAAAATTCGTTCTGAAATGGATATTGCTCCTAGTAAAGTTTTAAATGTGCTGTTAGAAGACTTAAATAAAAATGACCAAACTTGGCTTGAAAATAACCTAATTTACCTACAAACTCTGGCTAAATTAGATCAAATTAAAATACTAAATATTGATGATGAAGCACCAGAATCTGCTATTGCTCTAGTCGGAAAAATGAAAATACTCATTCCCATCGCTGGACTCATAGATAAAGAGGCCGAGCTTGCTCGTTTAGCAAAAGAAATATCTAAACTGCAAAATGAAATTAAGCGTTTAAACGGCAAGCTTAACAATGCAGGATTTATTGCTAAAGCACCCGAATCTGTTGTAAATAATGAACGTAAAAAATTAAATGATTATAAAACTGATCTTAGTAATCTAGAGGTTCAAAATGAAAAAATTAGTCAACTTTAAGGGACTGGCTCTCATCGTCGCTTCTTCTGCAATATTAAGTTTTTCACCCGTTGCCGTTGCAAGTGAAGCGACTGGATTTAAACACTATATAGTAGATATAGTACAAGTTCCACTGCGAAGAGGCCCCTCCATTAAACATCGAATTTCTCGCATGATGGATTCAGGATCTCCTATTACTGTCTTAGAAATAAATGATGAACAGTGGGCACGTATTGAATATATTGACAATAGAAATAGAAAACATACAGGGTGGATGGCATCTATCTTACTATCTACTCAGCCTGCAGCCCGTGTTCAACTCGAAAATGAACTCGCAAGCTCTAAGATTATAAAACAACAAAAAATTCAACTTACAGAAGAAATAGGCACTCTTACAGAACGCTTGAATATTACTCAAACAGAATTAGATTCTGTTAACAAAGAAGCCTTTGAGGTTAAACAACAACATATACGACTCAAAGAAGTTTCAGGCGATGCCGTTAATATTAGTAGAACCAATCTTAACTTAAAACAACAAGTTTCTGAGCTACAAGTTCAAAATAACTCATACAGAGAACAGCTGATACAAGCAGAAGATGTCGTGGAACGTCAGTGGTTTTTAACCGGAGGTGGTGTTTTATTATTAGGTATTATTTTAGGGTTACTGCTTAGAAAACCTAAACGCAAACAAAAATGGGATAGTTTTTAAATTGGCATTGTTAATTTAGCATAGTTATATTATAATTCCTATTCACGCTAATTTAA
>CAZRMK010000104.1:0-3662 GCA_964601165.1 uncultured Piscirickettsiaceae bacterium
CCCTTTCACGGCGGTAACAGGGGTTCGACTCCCCTACGGGACGCCACATTTTAAAACCTGCAAGAGCTTTAAAACTTTTGTGGGTTTTTTTATACCTCTTAATTATACTAAATTCTTATACCTAAATTCTGCATCAAATTTTTAATATGTATAGTACCAAGCACTTGCAGTATTTAGGTATAATTTAACTCTATGCCAATATCCTTTAAAAACATTAAAAACAACGCCCATCAATTCGTTATTGACTATGCTAGAGCGGTAAAAGAAAATTCCGAAAGCCAAAGTTTTTTAAATGACTTTTTTGCTATTTTTGGCATTAATCGTCGCCGTGTGGCTAGTTTTGAAACGCCTGTTAAGGTTGATGGTAAAAGCACAAAACGCATCGACCTATTTTGGCAAGGCGTATTACTGGTAGAAATGAAATCTACTGGGCAAGATTTAAACAAAGCCTATCAGCAAGGCATTGGCTATTTTAAAGGCTTAACCGACGAACAACTACCACGCTATGTAATGGTTTGTGACCTTAATACTTTTAAGCTTTACGATTTAGATGATGGCAAAGACTATCAATTTATCCTCGCAGAACTACCACAAAACTTGCATTTATTTGACTTTATGCAAGGCAAACAAGGGCAAGATATTAGTGAATATCAGCTCAATGAGCAAGCGGCATTGTTATTAGGAGAGTTACACGATACTCTAGAAGAAAGCGGATTTACAGGGCATGAACTGCAAATATTTATGGTAAGAATATTGTTTTGCCTGTTTGCGGAAGACACAGGGGTATTTGAACGCCACCAATTTACCCGTTATTTATTACAGTTTACCGATGAATTTGGTTTTGATACCGAACTACACCTCCACAAACTATTTCAAGTTCTCGACAAAAACCAAACTACTCGTAATAAAAATCTAACCGACGAACTACAAGCCTTTCCCTATGTAAACGGACATCTATTCAAAGAACGCATTGACCTGCCCAGTTTTACCAAAGCAATGCGTGACCAATTAATCGAATGCTGTCTATTCAATTGGAAAGAAATCAGCCCAGCGATATTTGGTAGCCTGTTTCAAAGCATAATGAACAAAGAAAACCGTCGTAGTTTAGGTGCTCATTACACCAGTGAGACCAATATACTACGTACTATCCAACCGTTATTTTTAACTGAACTACAACAACAAATAACTAAAGCTAGCAAATTAAAAAACGCCAAGCAACGTAATCAACAACTTATTGACCTCATGGCAAAAGTACGCCAACTAAGTTTTTTAGATCCAGCTTGTGGTTGCGGAAATTTTTTAATTATTACCTATCGAGAACTGCGTCGTTTAGAATTGCAACTACTGCAAGCCCAACAACAAAACCAACAACAAGCCCATATTGCTATTGAAATAGAACCACAAATACCGCTAAACAATTTCTACGGCATAGAAATAGACGAATGGCCTGCTAGAATAGCCGAGGTTGCCATGTGGCTAACCCAACACCAAATGAACTTAGAATTTGCCAAAGCCTTTGGTAAAGAACCTGATTTATTGCCGCTAACCGCAACCGCACAAATTCATCAAGGCGATGCTCTAGCAGTCGATTGGAACGAGGTAATTAAGGCGAAACAACTGGATTATATTATTGGTAATCCGCCGTTTGTGGGTAAAAACTATCGTAGTAATCAGCAAAACCAAGCCATGGAACAAACCTTTTTACCTAGTATTAAAAAATGGCGAAGTTTAGATTTTGTAGCCAGTTGGCTTTATAAGTCGGCTGTTTACTCCAAAGGAAAAAATACCAATATCGCCTTAGTTACCACCAACTCAATCACCATGGGAGAACAAGTAAGTATTCTATGGCAACCGATTTTAGATTTAGGCTACCAAATAAACTTTGCCCACCGCACCTTTGCTTGGAGCAACGAAGCCAGTGGCAAAGGAGCGGCGGTACATTGTGTGATTATTGGTTTTAGCCAAACCGCTACAACTAATAAAATACTATTCGACTATGCCGATATAAAAGGTGAACCGACTGTTTTAGCGGTCGATAATATTAACCCCTATTTAATTGATGCACCTGATATAGTTATACAAAGTCGCAGCAAACCTATTTGCAAGGTTAGTGAAATGGTTTATGGCAATAAACCAGTTGATGGTGGCTTTTTATTATTAAATCAAGCTGAAAAAGAACAGCTTTGCCAAAAATCTCCAGGGGGGGGTCTTGGATAAAACCCCTGCTAGGTGCTAGAGAATTTTTAAATGGCGAACAACGCTTCTGTCTATGGCTTGCTGATGCTAGCCCTGTTGAATTGCGTGAATTAATGAAAATTACCGAGATTAAACGCCGTATTGAGGGCGTTAAACAAATGCGACTAGCAAGTAAAAAAATACCTACTCAAAAACTAGCCGAAATCCCGTGGTTGTTTGGAGAAATTCGCCATACTGAAAATCCCTACATTCTAGTACCAAGAGTATCATCGGAACGCCGACCCTATGTGCCGATGGTTTTTTTGATAAAAATACTATCTCAACCGACCGTAATCAAATGATCCCCAATGCCACTCTCTATGAATTCGGTATTCTCAATAGCCAAATGCACATGGATTGGATGCGAGTCGTAACAGGTAGATTAAAAAGTGATTTTAATTACTCTGCCAAGCTAGTCTACAACAACTTCCCTTGGCCGATCGCCACCGAGCAGGCGCAAGCCAACATCAAAAAACTAGCTCAAGCCATTTTAGATGCCAGACAAGTGCATTTTGACCAAAACAGCAACACCACACCCTAGCCGACCTATACGACCCAGACCTAATGCCGCCAAACCTACGCAAATCCCACCAGACCCTAGACAAAACAGTAGATAAACTTTATGATAAAGCAGGATTTAACTCTCCTTTAACAAGGGTTAAACACTTGTTTGAGCGTTATAGTCGGTTAAGATGAAGCCCCTATAAAGAAGGCTTTGACCTCTTTCTAGTTTTATTCGGCACGCATTATATAAAATAATATATAATATTGTAAAATAAGGAGTAACATCATGCACAGTCTTCAAGAGCTAGAAAAACAACAGGTTGGTTTAAGATTACATAAATATCTTGTTGATGAAATAGACGGGCTTTCTAAAGAATTTTCACTCAATAGAACAGATATTATTGTCGAAGCTATCCGCTCTTATGTCGAAACACAAAAGGCAAATATTAGCTTTCAAGCAATAGAAAATGCTTGTCTAGAACTGACAAATATAAAGAAAAACAAAAAAGAAGCTAAATTAACTACCTTAGATGAATTGATAAATGAGCTTTAATATAATTGCTTTAGAGCAATTTAAAAAAGATACTAAACTACTTTATAAAAAGTACCAACAGCTACCATTAGATTTACAAAAACTAGCAAGTATTTTAAAAATCAATCCAAAATCAGGCATAGAACTTGGTAGTAAGTGTTATAAGATAAGAATACCTAACAGCTCTATACCAACAGGAAAAAGCGGTGGTTTTAGGGTGATTTACTACTATTATAATGGAGAAGAAAACCTCTATCTTATGACAATATTTTCAAAGCGAGATGTAGCAAATATTAGTAATGAAGCAATATTAGATATTCTTGAACAATATAATTTAACCTAAATCCTGCATCAAGTTTTTAATATGTAGAGTGCAAGATGTTGATTTATA
>CAZRMK010000105.1:0-3615 GCA_964601165.1 uncultured Piscirickettsiaceae bacterium
TAGGGGGCGTTACAGGCTTCTTCTTAGCTGGCATAGTTCTTGCTTTAGAAGATAAAGATTGCATACCTTTTTGAGCAATAGAAAAATTGCCAATCCTACCTACTTTACCAACCTTTCTTATCTTCATAAACTAAATACTCGGGTTTTTTTGCAATTTACTAGCTTGATTTTCTCTACTTACTTTTAAGTTATACAGCTTTTTAGCTAAGTTGCAATCCATGTCTGATACTTTCCTGTACCCTAATAAATCAACTAAATTAACTAACTCGGACTGCTCCAAGTGTAAAAAAAAAGCGGTTTACTCAAAGATAAGTAGGTATTATCTCTTGTGATTAAACAAACATTTTGTGGTTCTAGCAAGAAATCTACTCTAGTAAAACTAACATTGCCAACCATATTATTTAATTGTCGTATAGATGTCATTGTGCTTTTATCTGCAACGGTGTTTAGCAAAGTGTCAACACCTGCTTTAAGGTTCTTTAGACAACTACCAGCCAATAAATACAGCCCTAAAAAATCTGCATCGCCTTTTATGTAACATAATTTCTCACAATCTATCGCTTGCTTTAATGTTAGTTTTAGGCTCGAAAAACGATACTTACCTACCGTCATAATCTGCTCTTCATAATTACCCTCTGTCTTAATAATTAAATCCGCACTCGTTAAGCCTTGACTGTCAATAACTGGCAATTCAAAATGCTCTGATAACATCTGTACAAGCACTGTATAAACATCGCATAGCAACATATTATCTACCTGCCTTGCGTCAAGAGTAGTCATTGTATTTAAAAGCTCTTTATAAAACTGAAAAGTATTTAATAAATTGCTTTGCTTTGCGAAAGATAACGATTGCTTAACTGTTAAAGGTAAAATTTCGTACTCTATATCTATTAGTTTAGTAAAAACCATTGCTTGATGCCCTTGTTAGTTTAATCGAGAAGTTTTTTAATCGAAAATGGTAACGTATGTTTTATTATTGGCAATTCGACCCTGCCTGTACTTCCACTGCTTTTACGTCGTGTTGTCGTTGACTTAAATGCCAAAGGTATCTCTCCTATGCTTCCGCTGTCTGACCCTAAATTCATCTCAAACCCTCCATCAAGCATATAATTTCTACGGCTTAATTCTAGCTTTGCCCAATAATCATCTAAGACTGAAATAGCAATCTCAAAATGATAGTCTTTTGGTAATAAAACTGTGCCATCAGACGGTATTATATTTGCACCTTCGTCATCTTTAAAAAAGTAATTATGCAATATATCGCCTTGAGTGGCTTTTCTTTGTGCCTTTTTATGTAAAGTGAATGAATTCCAGTTGCCGTTTGGCTGGCTAGTTAGGGTTCGTGTGTTGTAAAGAACTATCTGTATAGATGATGAAGTATACCCACCATAATACTTATTTTTACCTGCCCCTAAATTTTCTTCTTCTACTGATATTCCTTTAACTCCCATTGTTACAGACTTTACCAATTCAGGCGGAATACTGCGTGAAGATTTAGGAGAAACTCTAGTAATGTTTACCTCGTACTGGTCTGTCCATAAACCATTTGCAAGCATTGCATTGAAGTCTTTAATATGCTTGTAATATCGCTCTGTCTCAATTGCATTAAGCATCAGCACTCGTTCCTACAGAAAAACTTATCTCGCCACCAAAAGTATCTACTAAATACTTTTTTAATGTGGCTAAATCTTGTTGCTGTTGCTGTTGCATTTCTTCAACGCCTAAGCCTTTTATTACATTAAGATTTGTTAAGGAGGTTTGGAGTATGAAATACTCAAATATTTCTAGCACAACGGACTGGTATGTTATTGGAATAGTAGCAATGGAGTAATCAGCATATCGGTAAGTAACAATAATATCATCGCCAACCATGTCATGCTTTGATAAGTTTGCTATATTCGCATTGATTGATAACGCATCGAATTCAGAAACACTAACCAGACCTTTAAACAAAACATTGCTGGCAAAAAAGATAACTGCCCTTTGCTTGACGGCTGTCTGTTGGTCGGTAGATAAATTGTGTTCTGTGGTGGCTAACGCCATTGAGAAAAGTGCCTGTATCAGCATGATATAACCTCTTACTTTTGTTAAAAATTATATCATTATTGCGGTTAAAATAATGCTCTAATTACACTAGAATTTAACAAGTTATATGATGCTCTTACAATAGCTAAAGCTCTTCGTGATTTAATAGGCTGATAATGTCCCTCAAAAGCAACGCTTGTTTGTGTTTGTTCGGTCGTATTACTACTCTCAAACTCCCACCCCTCGCTTACAATAAGAGATACCTCTACCATTTTGGCAACTGGCAACATGTTTGTGATTTCTCTGCCTGTGAAAAACAAAATTTCTAAACCACCATTGTTTCCCTCTAATAACAAAGATTCAATAATGGTCTTTGCAAGCCCCGATTGCTTATCGTTAAAAGTAACACTGATATTATTTAAAGTCTGCGTATAGCCAACGATAGAAGTTTCTACACCCCTATTGGTTGTTAAAGGCACTGTTTCTTTATGAAGTGCGGTGGGTAAACTGTGCGAACTAATTAGAAAAGTGGCAAATTCATACCCCTTTATAACCATTATTGCATCTGCCCCAACTTCAACATCACCCAGCATTTTATTAGCAGCAACAAAGCCCTCTTGGATTTCTTGCTTTACGCTTCTTCCCGAAAGTGCTTTTGATACAGTGCCGATAAAATCATCTAACACAAATTAACATTATTCTACAGAAAGATTTAATTTAGTGGCTAAATCAACTATTGTTTCTTCTTTTGGTGGCACAAAATGCCCTGAAATAGTCGCTGAAATATCCATAACGGTAGTTGTTCCCTCACTATCTGATTCTGGACTGTCTGTTGAAATAAGGCTGCCATACTCAATAGTTCCCCATAACTTCATTTTATCAACATTACGACCAGTGTAATATTCGATAACTAGAGAGTTATTTTCATCTTCAAGTGCAATCTTCTCAATAGAGTCTTTTACAAATGTATCTTGATTTTCCATAAAAGTGATAGTAAGGCTTGGATTAAATGAATGAACATAACCTGCTTCGCCTGTTTTAGCCCCATGAGGAGTAGAAAATTCAATCATTTCATCAGGTTTTATGGTAGGTAGTGATGCACTTTTAACATGATAGGTTAAGTCTTCATGCCCTTTAATTATAACGATAACATCAGATGATGTTAATTTCTTTGCTCTTGATTTTTCTTTAGTTACAAAAGCTTTTTGTGATGCAAAATTTGCTAATGGCATTATAAGCCCTCTCTTTTAAATTAAAAATATTAAAGCGTTATGTCGCTTCGCATTAATGCTCGTTTGCTCTTGAGTGTTACATTCACTTCTCGAACAACTGAATTTCCGTCTTTGTATAGCCGCAATTCATCACGACTAGAACTTATATTTTGGATTACAAACCGTTTACCAGAATAGAGCTTATTGTTTAGAATAATTTCTACTTCTAGTGGAACTTCTCCTAAAAACTTCTGGTCAATAGAGTTACCAGCTAACAAGTCTTTCAATGCTCCTACCGCTGCAACAGCTACGCCATTTGATAATTCAGCACTAGCTATTTTTAACAAAGCCATTAAAGGGGCTTCAACTTCTACATAAG
>CAZRMK010000106.1:0-3584 GCA_964601165.1 uncultured Piscirickettsiaceae bacterium
AGGATTTAGCTACCATAGAAACACTTAAGTAAATTATTATGTTTTATATATTAAGGAGCATATAAATAAAAACAATTTGCTCCTTACACCGATTTTAATTAAATTATCTTACGAGTAAAATTTTTAAACCAAAAAAAAGTAGGATATATTTCATGAAAAGAAGAAATTTATTAAAACTTAGTGCCGTTGCTGGTGCTGCCGTATTAACAGGCTGTACCGTTACCCCCTCTGTCAACACAAAAAAACCATCTACTGCACGAGTTGTTGTTGTTGGAGGAGGCCCTGGAGGTATCTCAGTTGCTAAAAATATTAAACGCTCCAATCCCGAAATTGAAGTTACTTTAGTTGAGCGTAACGCTAAATACTCAACCTGTTTTGGAAGTAACTGGGTGTTTGCTGACATTAAAGCAATGGAAGATATAACCTTTAATTACCATAATCTTTCTAATAAACATGGAGTTAATGTTATTCACGACGAAGTCATTGGGGTAGATATTGATACACAACAGGTTAAATTAGCTACTGGCAAACCTTTAAGTTATGATCGTCTAGTAGTCTCTCCTGGAATTTCCTTTCGATGGGATATGATTGAAGGGCATGATGAAACCACTACCTTTATGGTGCCACACGCTTGGCAGGCAGGGCATGAAACCTTGATGCTAAAAGCACAACTAGATGCGATGCCTGAAAACGGCACTATGGTTTTAGCAACGCCTCCAAACCCATTCCGTTGTCCTCCAGGGCCTTATGAACGTGCGAGTATGATTGCTAAATTCATGAAAGCTAACAAGCCTAAGGCAAAACTTGTCATTCTTGATGCTAAAGATAAATTTTCTAAGCAAGGGTTATTTACTGCTGGTTGGGAACATGAATATGGTTTTAATACCGATAACTCCATTATTGAATGGGTATCAAAATCAAACGGTGGCGATGTAGCTCGCATTGACCCTCGTAAAAAAGAACTCATTACTGCAGATGGTGAAACCATTAAAGCAGACGTTATTAACTATGTTCCTGCACAAAAAGCCAGTATGACCGCTGTAAGGTTAGGACTCGCAGATGATTCTGGTTGGTGTCCTATTGACCATCAAACTTTTGAATCAAAATTAGTACCTAATATTCACGTACTAGGAGATGCCAGCATATCCAGCCCTATGCCAAAATCTGCTTTTGCAGCTGATTCACAAGGCAATGGTTTGTGCGGCGGCTATAGTTTCCTTACTAGGTGGCAAACCAACTAACGATAATCCTTCATTTGGAAATCAATGCTTTTCTTTAGTCGCTAAAGACTACGGAATATCTGTTGCAGCAGGTTATGCACTAGATGAAAATCGTAGAATAACCAAAACCGGCGGGGGACTTTTCCCGACTGATGGTAACTTTGAAAGAGAAGCTAAAGGTGCTTTTGGCTGGTACAAAGGCATGTCTGGAACCATGTTTAACTGAAACAAGACCACGGGGCATAATTTTATAACTTTTACCCAAGTCCGCACATAGAAATGTGAGGATTTGGGTAATACCTTTGATATGGTAAAAAATAATTTAGTACTTGATTTAACTGCTTGCTTAACTTTTCTACTTTCTCGAATAATACAACATTCGGATCACAAACACCTTCATACTTTACCTTTCTATAAAAATTACTTATCACACCCCTGTTTATTATAAAAAAAACTTATTTGCATTTATCTGTTAATTTAATTAAATTAACTTATGGAAAGCATAAATAAATTGAATCATTACTAAAGGCTTAATTAAGATTTTAATGAGGTCTTGCAACAAAGACTATTATGTTTATATTTGAGACCTTTTCACGAGCAAAGCGAACTAATAAAAAGCGTTAAATAACCTAGGGTTACATTAGAAAAATTTGTGTATAGTTGTAGCTATTAAATACTTTTTTCACCTAAATTAGAACTATTTTACCTCAACCTTTTATTACTCCCCTTCCCTCGTTAATCGCTCATTTTATAATCTATATAACAAAAATTATTCTATAATACGCTTTCAACTTAACCCTTCATTAAATGAATAAACGGAGATTTCAGTGAAAAGAAGAGAACTATTAAAATTCGGAGCTTTAGCAGCAGGTGCAACAGTTCTAACTGGGTGTGCTAATGATACAGCACCCACACCTGAAACAGCTACTGTCAGTACAGAAAAATCTGGCGTTGCACGCGTGGTAGTGGTAGGTGGAGGTCCTGGAGGAATCTCAGTTGCTAGAAACATTAAACGTACCAATCCTGAAATTGAAGTGACCCTGGTTGAGCGTAATGCTAAATACTCAACCTGTTTTGGAAGTAACTGGGTTTTCGCAGGCATTAAATCAATGAAAGATATGACTTTTAATTACTATAACTTATCTAACAGACATGGAGTTAACGTTATTCATGATGAAGTAACTGGCGTAGATGTTGATAAACAACAAGTTACATTGGCTATGGGTAAACCCTTAGAGTATGACCGTTTAGTTGTCTCTCCTGGCATTTCTTTTCGTTGGGATATGATTGAAGGGCATGACGAAACCACTAGTTTTATGGCTCCACATGCATGGCAAGCCGGTCATCAAACCCTAATGTTAAAAGCACAGCTAGATGCTATGCCAGAAAATGGCACTATGGTTCTAGTTTCACCACCAAACCCATTTCGTTGCCCTCCTGGTCCTTATGAGCGTGTAGGCATGATTGCTCAGTTTATGAAAAACGAAAAACCTAAAGCAAAACTGGTTATCCTTGATGCTAAAGATAAATTCTCTAAACAAGCTCTGTTTATTGCAGGATGGGAATATAAATATGGATTTAATACCGATAACTCCATCATTGAATGGGTATCAAAATCAAACGGTGGTGATGTTGTCCGCCTAGACCCTCATAAAAAAGAAGTGGTTACTAAAAATGGTGATACCATTAAAGCTGATGTCATTAACTATATTCCTGCACAAAAAGCCAACATAACAGCAGTACGCATGGGGTTAGTCGATGACTCTGGCTGGTGCCCTATTAGTCACAAAACTTTTGAGTCAAAATTAGTACCTAATATTCACGTACTAGGAGACTCCAGCATTGCTAGCCCTATGCCAAAATCTGCTTTTGCATCTGATACACAAGGCATAGTTTGTGCTGCAGCTATCGTTGCTTTACTGGGTGAAAAACCTGTCAATGAAAACCCTATTTTTGGAAACCAATGCTTCTCATTAATTTCCGAGAGCTACGGAATATCCGTTGCTGCAGGTTATGCACTAGATGAAAATAATAGAATAGTCAAAACAGGCGGTGCTCTTTTCCCAATAGATGGCAACTTTGCAGGTCAAGCAAGAGGTGCCTTTGGTTGGTATAAAGGAATGGCAGGAACTATGTTTAATTAATATTTATAGCAATAGCAATGAGAATCCCTTGTACTTTTACAGGGGATCTTCAACTATAACCTAAATCCTGCAAGTGATTGTGCATAACATATAGGTTAAGAGGTTGATTCGTATAGTAATTTTAAAATTTGAACGGCTCTTCTCCGCCATTATGACACTTTCCCCTCAATTCCCCCGTAAAACATAGAGCAATCATCAGGCACGGCGGCTTGTCTTATCT
>CAZRMK010000107.1:0-3560 GCA_964601165.1 uncultured Piscirickettsiaceae bacterium
AGATGATAGAAGAAGGTCTTTCAATGAGAAAGGCGGTTAATGCGTTGTTGGACGAACTTGAGACTAATCCTAACCATCAATTAACTGCGGTTGCTAAATCAGTGTCAGTTAAAAATAGAAGCGTGCCTGATGATAAGACAATTATGCGTTGGGTGAAGATGTATCGAGAAGGTGGAGTAACTGGCTTGACCCCTAAACGAATCGGTAAACAAGCTAACCCTGATACCGACTGGAAGAAAATTACTTTGCAGTTGTTTAATTTGCCCGGTAAGCCAAAAATATCTTCGGTGCATCGTAAGTTGATTGAGGACTATAACTTTAAGGTTAGCTATGAGCAGGTTAGACTTTTTTTAAAAAATGTACCAGCGGAGGTGGGTGCTTTGTCTCCTTATCGCATTGGTCATCGTTTGCATCACAATACGCAAAGTTTGCAATATTTAAGAACGACTGAAAACCTAGCGGTGGGTCATGTTTATACCGGTGATGGTCATACGATTGACTTGTACTTTAAGCACCCTGCGACGGGCGATATTTTTCGTGCCGAGTTGGTGGTGTGGATGGATGTTCGCAGCCGTTATATTGTCGGTTGGAGTTTGGAAACATCTGAGCATGCCTACGGTACTATTAATGCGTTGTCTAAAGCCTTAGACACGCATAATCATAGCCCTGTTAATGTGCATGTCGATAATGGTTCTGGCTATGCTTCAAAAATTATGAATGCTGAAAATACGGGGTTTTATGATCGTTTAGGCATTAAGCCAATCTATCAAATACCTGGTGCTCCAACTGGTAAAGGAATTGTGGAGCGTTGGTTTAGGACTATGGAAGAGGATCTTAATATCTATTTCGGCCCAGCATTTTGCGGTAGTAATCATTCTAAAGACCACTTGCGTGAGTTTGTTAATAAATGCAAAATCGGTAAGGCTGAACCTGTTGATTTAAGAAGCTGGTGTGCTCAATTTGAGGCTTGGTTGGTTAAGTATCACAACCGCCCACACCCTGAGGTTAAGAATTCTACCCCTGCTGCATTATGGGCAACCCTAGCAAATACCCCCACCCATATTGGATTATCGCAAATGCGTCGCCCACAGGTGCAACGCAAGGTTATACGTGGCGATGTTAAGTTAAATAATCGGGTTTATCGCCACCCTACATTGCTGTCACTCAACGCTAAAGATGTGGTGGTTGAGTATGATTTTCACACTGATAAAACGGTGGCTATCTATTACAAGCAAGCACTTTATTGCATGGCGGATCTGTATCACAAAAACGATTATTTGCCTGAAAGTATTCGGGTTGAACAAAAACAAAAATCGCTAGAAATGGCTGAACAACGCTTGCAGAAGAAGATAACCGAAACCCGTGCCAGAGCTGGCATTTTAGAAGATGGTGGTTCTGTTATTGATAATTCTAGTTTGTTGATTGATGTAGCAGCAGATGAACCTGAACAACCACTAATTACCCTTGATTTAAACGACATTTAACGAGATATAACGAGAAATAAGGAATTTAAAAAATGGCACTTACTCCGAAAAAACGCACTTTTGATTACAGTAAAAAACAACTTGAACAGATTGATTTTATTCGCTGTTTTATGGATGGTAACAATTTTACCCAGACAGCTATGGCTAAGTTATCACGCTTAAAAGACGGTACTTTTAGTTCTGTTTTAAGCCAAAAATACCCTACTGACCCAACTAGCCATTTAGCGAAGGTGTTAATGGCGATTGAAAACTACGACCCTAAAAAGATCCATGTTCTTAGCAGCCATGTAGAGACTAGCGTTTTTAAGATTGTACAAACAGCATGCCAGATGGCAAGGCGTAATCGTAATTTTGCGATAGTGGCGGCTTATGTGGGTTTGGGTAAGACTTTCTCGGCAAAAATGTATGCTCAAAATGACCCAAATGTTTATTTGATTGAGGCTGACCCTGCAATGAACGCAAACACTTTAACTAGGTTGTTAATTAGGCAGTTGCAGATAGTCGATTGTCGTACGGTTTCAGAACGCTATGAGGCAATTATTGAAGAATTAAAAGGTACAGATTCTTTAATTATCATTGATGAAGCTGAAACCATTTCACCAAAAGCCTTGCACTTAATTCGCCGTATTCGTGATAAAGCCAATGTGGGTATTTTATTACTTGGCACTGAATATTTAACAGGGTTAATTGCTCCTGAGCATGGGCAGTTTGACCAGATTCGTAGCCGTGTTGGTTTTTGGCCACAAACAATTCAAACCGCTACTTTTGCAGATTGTGAAGCGATTTGTAAAGCTAGATTAGCTGATATTGATGATGCAACTATTCATCGCTTGTGGGGCTACAGCAAGGGTTCTATGCGGATGTTAGCGGAGGGGTTAATTACCGCAATTGAAACCTATCGTAAAGACCAACCTTTAAACCCAGATTTAGTTGATGCAGTTGCACAACAAGCGTTGACTTTGAAGATTTTGCCAAAAAAATAAGCAAATTATTAATTATTTAAAACTAAAAAAAGGAAGTACAAGATGACAAAGAAAACATTTAAAACCGCCACGCAAACCTTAGCAGGGGTTGATTATATGCAAAACGGCAAGGGTGATTTAGTGCCTGTTAGTAACATTAAAAAGCAAGATTTAGAGCGTGATGAACTGGTTGGCGAAATTGCTTTTAATTGGAAGCTACACGGCAAAACGATTAAGGATTTTAAATATTACTCAATCGGCGAAATGATGGCGTTTGTGGAATTACAAGCAGAAAAATATGGTGTAAAAATCAGTAAAAAAGGTAATTTTACTTTGCAAACTTTTGACGGTAAATATCAGTTAAAAATTTCGATCGCTGAACACAAAAGCTTTAACGAGCAATTAACGGTTGCTAAAGAAATCGTTGATGAATGCGTGCGTGACTGGAGTAGTGAATCGAATATGAATTTAATTACTTTGGTTAATTCGGCTTTTGATATTGATGAAAAAGGCAATATCAGCACCGCTCGTATTTTTGAGCTGTTGAAAATGGAAATTAACGACGATACAGGTCGTTGGAATAAAGCCATGAACTTAATTAAAGACAGTATCACTATTGTTGGTTCAAAGCAGTATGTACGCCTGTATGAGCGTAATGAACAGGGCAAGTATGAGATTGTGCCTTTAGATATTTCGTCGTTGTAAAGGGGCATATAGCAATGATGTCAAGACAACAATATTACCAACAATTAGGCATGGCGAAAACCCAGCTAATTAAAGATGGCAAGCTAACAGAGGCGGATTACCGTGGCATGTTAGCTATGCATGGGTCTGAATACCATAACGACCGCTTTAGTGCATCTTCGTTAACTGGTGCGTCTTTAAAGTCGGTTTTAAAACAGCTAGAGGGCTTGGGTTGGGTTAATTCTCATATCCACCAAACAAGGCATTTAAAAGTGGTGAATACTCCGCTGCAAAAAAAGGTATGGGCGTTGTGGTTTGCACTTAAAAAAGCGGGGCAAATTAGCAGCACTAAGGTAGATGCGTTAAACGTTTGGTTGCAGCGGTGGTCAAACGGCAGGGTAGTAAGTATTGGGCAATTAGCATACCTGCC
>CAZRMK010000108.1:0-3341 GCA_964601165.1 uncultured Piscirickettsiaceae bacterium
TGGGTGAGGACTTTTTTAAGATCTTCTTCATTTTTTAGATTTTGAAGTATTTGTTCGGGGGTTAGGTCGCCAATACCAAACATATCTTGTTGATTATCTTCACTCATAGCTATTCCTTAAGCTAAACTTGGGTTAGGTCTTTAAGATCTTTAAGATTTCGTTCTTGGAGAACTCTTTTTTGCCATTTTTTTAACGATTCTAAAATGATAATAGCTGTTCTGGTGTCGCAAAACTGTGGAGCTTGGTATTTGTTTTTGGTCATGCGTTTTACATAGTTTTGCAGGGCAGTTTCGGAGCTGTCCCAAACAATTTCTTGTTGTGCCATTTCTATCCAAACCGCCCGTATCTTGTCACTTATGGAGGGTTTTTTACTGGATTTTACGCCATATTTTTTGCGTGAACTAAAGCCGAGTTGCTTTAGTTTGTGCAGTACTTTTTGGCGACCGTGAAAGTCTAGGTCTTTGGTAGATTCAACACTGACTACATTTTTTAGCATGGCACGGTAGCTGTCGTCGTCCATTTTTAGTTGTTTTTTGGCGATGTGTATTTTTGCTAGGTCTGTTCGTCGGCTCATGATGTTAACCCCTTATCTGCAAGCGCATCCCAAGTATTATCAACACGCGAACTTTCTATTTTTAGTCGTCTTTTACGGCGTAAACAGGCTTCTTTATCAAGGGTCTTATTCCTAATTGCTATATCTATAACGGGGTAGTTTTGATTGGTTTTTATCCACGGATTAGCATATTTGTCCATGTCATACTCCTGCTATATCTAAGGCGATGGCGGTGTAATTTTCAGTATCGCCGTCGCGTTGGTAAATGCGAATATAGGTTTTAGTGCCAATAACTTGCATACTGTCTTTAATGGCTTCCATAGCTTGCTTCCAATCGGCATCATTGATATTTAGTTTCATCAAGCCTAAAATTCTACCGATGGAGATATTGCCTTCTTTATCAGTTTGAAAGGCGTGTTCTACAAGGGCTTTGATGTTGTCGTTACTGCCTTCTGTCCAGCGGTGTATACATTGGTCTACTAGCTGTTTAGCAACTTGCAGGCGTTCATCAAAGCTGATGTTTTCGGCGTTGGAGACTTGAACTTTGTATTTGCCATCAAAGCTGTGTAAAGTAATATTGCCTTTTTTACCACCTAAGTTTTTGCCGTATTTTTCTGATGATAGTTCTTTAAAGGCTTGAATATCACCAAATGAGTGGCGTTTAAAAGCAACTAGATGTTCATTGACACTTTGAGCATGGCCAACAATTTCTTGCACTAGTTCATCACGCTGTATGTCAATGTCTTTTATCATGCTAATTGGTACTAATCGACCGCTAGCATCTTGTTTGTAGCCTTTTGGAATGACTGTATTCATGGTGTTCTCCTTGGTTTTGGTTAGTGGTTGGTTGTGGTTTTATTTTTCCAAATTACTTTGGCAATGGCTTTGCCTGCAAAGTTTATTTCTGCTTGCATAAGCTCTTTATTTAAGCCTTTAACGGCAGAAGTAACTTGAATAACTGGTAGGTCGCTGTTTATTTGCACGCCTGTTACTTTATGCCCATAACCTGTTAGAGCTATCATGGCTCGTTGCAGGTCGGCAACTTTACAAAGCATGATGTTATTGGCTTTTTCGGTTTCAAAATCTATTACTTTTTCCATGATGTTGCCTTTTTTTAGTGTGTTAAATCGGTTCTAAATTGGTTCTGATGGGTATAAATTATTCCAGCCTGCTTGTAGGTGTTTTGGTTCTATCACGCTACCGCCTGCGTATTTTTCGGCGATACGAATTACTTTTATTAATCGACGAATTGCCCCTGCTTTTTGTGAAATACTATAGCACAGGTCTTGAGTGTCTTTATCTACCTTGAAACGCTCTATAATCGCCAGTACATCTGCTTTTTTAGGCTTGTTTAACTTTCTGACTTTGCCTACACGGCTAAATAATTGGGCGTAATCTTGGGCGTTTCTGGTACCTATCATCTGATCTCTTACTTTTTCGTTACCTGCCAGTGCTATACCGACTTCGGTTTGGTCGTGTATGCGGCGTACGGTTTCAATCGAGGGCAATTTTAAAAACTGGGCTTCGTCAAAAATTAGGAATGATTTGGTTCCTTTTAAATTTTTGACAATCATTGCTTCAAGAACATCAGCATTACCCCTCGGAATTCGCAAACCAAGTGCGGTGCTGATGGCTCTTAATACTCCGCCTTTGGTGGAATTATTGGGGGTACATTCGATTAGATGAACGTTGCTAGTGTCTTCTATATATTTGCGTATGATGGTGGTTTTACCTATACCCGCACCGCCAAAAATAAGGGTGATGTCTTGAAAATCGTGGGCGTAGATTAAATCGCTATAGATGATTTTAGCGGTTTCTGTTTCAATGTATTTAAACTGCTCAACACTAGGCAATAGTTGATTTTGTTGTTCTAATTTCCACGCTTCATGCCAAGCAATTAAACTTTTGATAATAGCTGGTTTTTTAGGCTCGTAACTGCCATTTAAAAACTTAAAGTAAATGGTGCGGGTAAGCCCAGTACCTTTCATAAGCACTTCAGTACTTGCGCCTTCATTTATCTCTAGTTGTAAGGCTTTGCGTACTTCAGTTAATATTTCTTTCAATTCTTCGTTTTTCATTTGTTATAATCCTTTTATCGCAATTCTTACTGCAATTATTACTGTGATTCTTTAAGTCAATTTCTCTGCAAAGTTATTGGCTTTTTATATTTAATACCGATAGTGGCGTTAATCCGTATATATTTCTTCGTAAACTAGCCCTAATCCTTGCACTTACTGGCCAACAAAAGTAGTAGTCAATGCCATTTTTTGAGTGCATAAAAAGCATGTGAAATTCTTCTTGCTTAATATAATTTTCTAGTGAAAAAAAATCTTTCTGGTCTATAGGAGCCTCTACATCAAAATAAGCTGTAGCTTGTCCATTTGGGAAGACAGTAAGGCAAGACCCTACAAACTGAAAGTTTGTCTTGTCTATTAACTCCATCATCAAATGCTTGTCTTGTTCAAAATAATCTAAAATATCCATTTTCTTACTCATTACTTAGGTCTCCTTGCTAACATTGCTTCTTGGAAGGTCTTTTCCATGTCATCCAACTCTTGTTTATTTTTTTGTTTTTGACTATGTTAATCGTCCTTGTAAACCTTAGTTTTTTTAGAGCCTACCACTAGGTCAGGCTCTCCAAACACGCCCTCAATAACCGCTGGGTGTAGTTTTTCTTGCTCTGGAGTAGTTGGTAATAAACGGTCTCTAGTTGCTTTGTCCATTTGTATTTCAAGCTCTGAAGCCGCTTTAGTATGCTTAACTGGAGTTGCTACACTAAACCGACACA
>CAZRMK010000109.1:0-3238 GCA_964601165.1 uncultured Piscirickettsiaceae bacterium
ACTATATTGGCATGGTTAAACATAATGTAAATACCATCGTTGGGGCTTTAAAGTAATATGCAAGTGATTGATAACTCTCCATTGGTTGTTAACCAGTTGAGTATGCGTTATCACCATAATCCGGTATTAACAGATGTTAGTTTTTCTATCCCTATGGGAAAAACTATAGCTATTATCGGCCCTAATGGGTCTGGTAAATCTACTTTGTTAAAAGGCATTATGGAAGTTGAACCGGTAATGTCTGGCGAAAGCTTTTTCTTTGGCGAATCGTTAGAGAAAAAGCGTTTGGCAGTGGCTTATGTACCGCAGCGTGAGGAGTCTGACTGGGATTTCCCCATTAATGTCAAAGATGTGGTTTTAATGGGGAGACATGGTCAGCTTAAGTTTTGGCAAAGACCTAACAAGCAAGATGTTTTAATTGCTGAACAAGCGCTTGAGCAGTTAGGAATGCTTGAGTTTCAGGGTCGGCAGATTAATGAATTGTCTGGTGGTCAGCAGCAGCGAGTATTTTTGGCTAGAGCATTGGCTCAAAAAGCTAGCTTATACTTAATGGATGAGCCTTTTGCGGGGGTTGATGTTACTACTGAAAAAGCCATTATTGAACTTTTCAAAGATCTTAAAGTGCAAAATAAAACCATTGTTTGTGTTCATCATGATTTAAATACGGTTGGCGATTACTTTGATTGGATTATTTTAATTAATGCTCGTTTAGTGGCATCAGGCCCTACCCGAGATGTTTTAACCGCTGAAAATTTGAATAAAACCTATGGCGGACGTTTATCTTTATTAAATGAAATGACTGAAAAATTGTATCGTTCTAATTTAGACAAGGTACATGATGACTGATTATTTATAATGGATTATAGTTACAGCGAACTGTTTTTAGCCTTCTGGTCTTTTTCTGATATTAATGCGGTTTGGGTATTAACGGGATCAATTTTGCTCGGTATCTCAGCTTCCGTTATTGGAAGCTTTGCTTTTCTGCGCAAGCGTGCCCTCATGGGAGACGCTTTAGCTCATGCCGCTTTACCCGGGGTGATGACAGCCTTTATTTTATTCCAGAGTAATGACCCTTTATTAATGTTTTTGGGAGCAATTGCCAGTAGTTTTTTAGGTTTGTTTTTAATGGGCTGGATGCCAAAGAATACTAAAATAAAGCCCGATGCCGCCATGGCGATTACCCTATCTTTTTTCTTTGCTTTAGGCTTGATGATGTTGTCTTATATTCAAGGCTTAGAAATAGCAGGCAAGAGTGGGCTTGATAAAATGCTGTTTGGGCAGGCGGCTGCAATGTTGCCTAAAGATATTTATTTGCTTTCTGCGGTAGCTATTTTAGTTTTATTAACAGTAACTATATTCTTCCAAAAATTTCGTTTAATTTCTTTTAATCGTTCCTATGCTCAAACCATAGGTATGAGTGTCACCTTTTATGAAGTTCTATTAGCATTATTAATAGTTGTATCTGTGGTTGTCGGCTTGCAGATTGTTGGGGTGGTTTTAATGATTGCAATACTCCTTACTCCAATTGCTACGGCACAATTTTGGAGTAACAACCTTGCTACTATGTTGGTTATTGCAGGGTCTATTGGCGGTTTAAGTGGTCTCTTGAGTGCTAATATTTCCTATATGGCACCCGCCATGCCTAGTGGTCCTTGGATGGTTGTTGTCCTGTCCCTGATATTCTTTATTTCTTTCTTGTTTGCCCCTAAAAAAGGCATTGTTTCTGGTTGGAAACGTTTAAGAAAGCTTCGCCATGATGTGCGAGAAGAAAATGTATTACGAACATTGTATGTTTTAAATGAACGTCACCCTAGTAATGTTGATAATTCAAGTCAGAAAACTTTAGATTTAACGCAAGTTTTTAATTCAGAAGATATTTTAATGGCGCGCTCTATGCCAGTAAATGAATTAAAACGCACTCTTAAAAGTTTAGAAAAACAGGCGATGATTTTTTCTAGATCAACTACAGCAGGTTTGGTGCAATTAACTGCATCTGGAGAAAAAATAGCTACAAGTTTAACTCGTCGCCATCGTTTGTGGGAAAGCTATTTAATTGAAGAAGCAGATTTAAGTTCAGATCATGTACATCATCAAGCAGAACAAATAGAGCATCTTTTAACCGAAGAGCAAGCCGATGAGTTGGAAAAAGTGTTGAAAAGTGGTGATAAAGATCCTCATGGTAAGATCATTCCAAAAGGTAATCTATCATGATTATGGTGGCAGACATTTGGATTATTGTAACAGCTAGCTTGGTTGCTATTAGTTGTTCAATGGTGGGTGTATTCTTGATTTTACGGCGTATGGCTCTATTGGGAGACGCGATTAGCCATTCTATTTTATTAGGCATTGTTATAGCTTATTTATTGTCAGGTAGCCGTGATGTAATTCCTATGATGACAGGAGCTTTTTTAATCGGCTTACTGACTACTTGGTTAATTAGTGTGTTGCATAAGCAAGGCAAGTTACAAATGGATGCCAGTATGGGGGTTGTTTTTACTTGGTTTTTCGCAGTTGCCATTATCTTAATCTCTGTTTACGCTAGTCAAGTGGATATAGGGCAGGAGTGTGTGCTGTATGGAGAAATTGCTTTTATTCCCTTTGATACAATTGCATGGAAAGGAATAGATCTAGGGCCGCGTGCTTTTTGGGTTATTTTAGGGGTGTTTATCCTTAACATAGCAATTCTTTATATTGCATTTGAGCGTTTTAAAACCATTTCATTTCACCCTACACTAGCAGTTTCACTAGGAATAAGCATTACTTTTTGGCATTATGTATTGATGGTCATGGTGTCATTAACCACGGTAGCCTCCTTTGAAGCAGTAGGTGCTATCCTAGTAGTCGCATTGTTAATTATTCCTGCTAGCTGTGCATATTTAGTGGCAAAATCTTTAAAAGGCATGCTGTTTACTGCCGCCGCCTATGCACAGGTTTCAGTATTAATCGGTTATGCAGTTGCGGTTTGGTTAGATAGCTCCATAGCAGCTTCCATAGCGGTGATGGCAGGAGTATTGTTACTGCTAACAATTGCTTGGTTGCAGTGGAAAAAGAATCGTCCAAAATCTTATGATATCTTTGCTAGAGTAGAAAATGAGAGTTAATCTGAGCATTGCTATGAAATGTTCGGGTTAAAGGTCTTTTTGTGCATTATTTAGTGATTCTCCGCGTATGAATTTAGAAAATAAAGAGGCTCTTCTCCGCCATTATGACAAAAAAGGGATATTAAAGCACCATTTAA
>CAZRMK010000110.1:0-3222 GCA_964601165.1 uncultured Piscirickettsiaceae bacterium
AGATAAGACAAACCGCTGTACCTGATGATTGCTCTATGTTTTACGGGGGAATTGAAAGGAAAGTGTCATAATGGCGGAGAAGAGCCTAATTCTTACCTAAATCCTGCAAGTGGTTGTGCATATATAGCAAAATTTATTTCCTAATCCACCGCTCTACAAGTTAAACGCTGTAAAGCGTCATGAGCGGCTCGATAGGCTTCATTAACATCCGCTTCTTTACCCGACATAATCAAACGACCGTAAGCCCCAACGGCTTTAGCTTCAATTAAAGTGACGTTAGACGCTTTTTCAGCTTCATTAGCCGCATAAATAATATAACCTGCAGGCTCGGTTTCCATAATCATCATGCTTTGACCTGCCAACATCATCGAGCCACGTCGGTTGTCACGATTAATAAGCACTGCATGGTCGGGAGTAACCCCACGAATAATCTCTCCCCACATCACATGACATTGCTTTCTAGAATGTTCATCGGTAGCAAGATGGTTAAGAATGTGCTGCCCTGAAGTTAAAACATCACTTTGATCACGGTGGTGAATCACCAGTGATCCATAAGATCGTTCAACAACCTGTTGCCCTAAATGCACATTAGAAGCCTTAAGCGCCATGTCAGATAAACGGTGAATCGCCATTCCTGGTGCAACTTCTACCCACAAGCAAGAGTCTCCCGGAACAGGTAAAAAACCCATCGCAACCGTTCCCATGTAGGAGGCTAACTGGGGTTGTAAGGAATCTATGAACACATAGGTTCTAAGTTCAATCATTGTGTTTCCTATTTAAGCCCTGAATTTATCCTGAATCCGTGACATTAATGCTAATTCAAGTAAGTTTTAAAAACTTCATTAAAAGCTTGAGCTCTATGGCTAACCTGATTTTTAACCTCTAGTGAAATATCGGCCGCAACTTTTAAATATTGTGGCATCCACAGAATAGGGTCATAACCAATACCGTAATCAGCTTTAATCTCAGTTAAAATCTCACCTTGCCAGTAACCAAACCCTACTATCGGCTTAGGGTCATTAGCATGACGTACCAGAACCATGGCACAAAAGTAATTGGCTTTACGCTGTGAATAGGGCAAACCTTGTAGCTCTTCTAAAAGTTTCATGTTATTAAGAGTGTCTGAGGCAGAATGGCCTTGATAACCTTCTGAATATCTTGCCGAGTAGATACCTGGCTCACCATTTAGTGCTTCAACCTCTAATCCCGAATCATCCGCAAGGGCTGGAAGACCTGTTTTTAAACTCGCATAACGAGCTTTTTTAAGAGCATTTTCTAGAAAACTTAAGCCATCTTCTTCAACCTGCTCACTAAAAAACTCAGTTTGTAGCCGAACATTAAACCCCTTCATTTGCAATAAAGGCTGTATTTCTGCAACCTTATGAGGGTTACCCGTTGCTAATACCAATGTATTCATAAAAGAGCCATTAAATTAAGACTAAAAAAACTTTATTCATAGACAGCTTTACATAAATAAATACTCAACTTAAAACATCTAAATTGCACCATCTTTTACTCAAAAAAATGCCTAATACCTGACTATTAGGCTTAATTTAAATAGAAGATGGTGCAATCTATATAATTTCTAGTTATCGACCCATTTATTAAATGAGCCTCTTCTCTAATTAATCAGGCCATACTCTGCGTTTTGAAAATGACTGAATTTGATCTGCAATATGCGTTGATTTTTTGGCTTTAGAAGCAACAAGCTTTCTTGCTGATCGAGTAGCAGGTTTTTTAGCTACTGGCTTTTTATCTGCGGTTTTTTTAGCTGTTACTTTTTTACGAGTTGGCTTTCTAGCTGTTTTAGTAGGAGATTTTACAGTCGATTTGGAAGCAGGTTTAGCCACAGGTTTCTTGTCTATCTGAACAACAGGTTTAATTACTGCTTTAGAAGGGTTATTAACCAATTTAGAAGCCGGATGACTTACCGGATTGTTGTCTAGTTTAGCTACAGGTTTAGTAGTTACATTATTAATTGCACTAGCAACCTTATTTAAGCTCGTCGTTGGGTTTCCAGATAATTCATTAGTCATACAAAATCCTATCTTGATAGTTAAGAAACGTGGATAAAATAATTAAACAACCAGCCATTTAAACTATAGCTGGGATAACTGCTTTATTATAACACTCATCAATTTGCTTAGCCAATTCAAAGTCAACCTCTCCTAGCTCTGCTTCAAGAGGGTAAATCACAACCGAAACATAACCCTTACCAAAACTGATATTAGGATTATGTTTTAGTAGAGAAGTATGCTCTGTAATGTCATCTAAAAATACCGTTAAAATTTCATAACTATCAAACTCAAAACGGGTATCAACGGAAGCAGGTTTAGATTTTACTTTCCAGCGTGGGTTCATATGTCATCTCATATTGGAAAGTTAACAGACTGTTGATTCAAGCTCTGGTAATATTGTTCCAACCAAGCATGAACTCTAGCTAACTGATTTTGCTCTTCAACTAACAATCGACTAAACAAAGCATAATTATCAGTATCCCCCATATTGGCACAAAGCTGTGAAGCTTCGTTATACAACTGGATAAGAACCAATTCTTTTGCCTCACAACTTCTAAGAGATTCTATAATAGAATTAGAAGGAGTAGCTGCACTCAAGACGCTTCCCGAGGGAACCGCTCCTAAAGCAACTAATCTATCAGTAATCAAATTAGCATGCTGAAACTCTTCGTTTGCCATAGTGACAAAACCTTCAGCATAGTTAAGTTCATTTCTAAGCTTAGCTAATGAAGCTTGAGTTAAGTAGTGTTGACCAGCTGAGAATTCTAAACTAAGTCCTCTTCCCAAGTAACCTAATATTTTAGAGTTAACTATGGTTGCCGGTTGATTATCAATACGAGGGTAACTACCCATTCCAGGTATTACCATAGTTTGCATCGGATTTTGATAATTCATATCATCTAGCTCCTAGGCCTTTGTCCTTAACTACGATCCAAAACACCTTTACTCATTTCTAGTACTGGCTCTACTTCTTTATGAGGGCGAGCAATAATATGGGCAGCAACTAAGCCATCACCAACTCTTTCACAAGCATCAGCTCCAGCTCTAACTGCGGCATTAACTGCACCAGTTTCTCCACGAACTAGGATAGTAACATAACCACCACCAACAAATTCACGGCTAACTAAACGTACTTCTGCCGCTTTAGTCATTGCATCTGCAGCTTCTATCGCTGGGACTAAACCACGGGTTTCGATCATTCCTA
>CAZRMK010000111.1:0-3011 GCA_964601165.1 uncultured Piscirickettsiaceae bacterium
GTGTCTTTCTCGTTTTGATAGTCATTTCATTTCCTATTTTTATTAAAATTATAGGTTATGAGACCCTACAGGTTTATTAAACCATTACACCCTCCCAATCCCACTTTTCTAAATCAAATCATCTCGAACCACGATAAGAATTATAGCTTTGTGATATACTCAAACCTAAATCCTGCAATGTGGGCAAAGACCAAGTACTGTTAAGGAAGAACTTAAAGATCTCTATTTTAAAAGACTTTCTAGCGAAGAATATGTTCCACACACTGAGACAACTTCAATAAACCAAGGAGAACGACCATGACAACTTTTTTGAAATTATTTGCCTTTCTAGCATCCTTCTTATTATTAATAAGCTTAAGTGGCTGTGAACAGGCTGAGCAAGCCAAACAGGCTGTTGGCATTGAGTCTATGATGGGAGAAAAAGCAGAAGGTGGCGAAGAGAAAGGCGCTGAAGAAGAGGGCGAGGAGGAGGACAAAAAAGATGATTAATGATCTCAACCTAAATTCTGCAAGTGTTTGCACACACAGCATAAGCCCTTGCAGGGTTTAGGCATAAGACATCTCTAGCACATTCACACTACCTTAACGGTTTCACGTGAAACTTATGCCTATTTCTAGTCCAGCAATCAGTTGGACAGGTAATGGCACGCCTAAATCAGATGCCTTTAATGATGTTTATTATTCAGACGATAATGCATTAGCAGAAATTGATTATGTTTTTATTCAGCATAACCAGCTAGCTTCTCGCTTTCAGAATAAATCCAATTTTTGTATTGCAGAGACAGGCTTTGGTACAGGGCTTAATTTTTTATGTATTATGCAACTATGGGTCAAGCATTCCCAAAGCAAGCACCAAAAACTTCACTTTATTTCATTTGAAAAATTTCCTCTCAATAAAAAACAATTACAAACCGCCCACCAATCTTTTCCGCAACTAAAATTACTAAGCGAACATCTTATCAAGGCTTACCCTTACAGACTACCAGGTTGGCACACGATTGAATTATTCAACAAGCAAATAAAACTCACCCTCTGGTTTGGCGATTTATTACAAGGTCTACCTGAAATGACATTTAAGGTAGATGCTTGGCTGCTAGACGGCTTTAGCCCTTCACACAACCCCCAGATGTGGCAACCTGCTTTATATTCTCAAATGTCTAGATTAAGCCATAAAGAAACTACTTTTGCTACTTTTACAGCAGCAGGAGAGGTTCGTCGTAATTTACAAAAATCGGGCTTTAATGCCCAAAAATCAGCAGGATTTCAAAATAAACGTGAAATGTGCTTTGGGAAAATTGCTCAACTTCGCCCTCACTCCACAAAAACACCTTGGTATAGCCTGCCTTCATACTCACACTCACCGCAACTAAAAACCGCTATTGTTGTCGGAGCAGGAATTGCAGGAGCAACTGTTGCATACCAGCTAGCAATCAAAGGCTGGCGGGTTAGAGTGCTTGAAAAAAATTCTCAATACTCTCAAGAGGCCTCTGGAAACTTAGCAGGAGTCATTCACCCCCTAGTAACCGCAGATTGGAATTTGCGTAGCCAGTGGTATTTAAAAGGCTTTGAAAGTACCCTAAAATGGTTAAAACCATGGTTGGCAGAAAATAAAATCATCGGCAATTTAAACGGCTTAGTGCATTTAGCAGCAACCGAAACTACCCATAAGCGTATCTTAGAAAGCTTACACCGAGTTGGGCTACCTGCTGATTTTGCACAATGGAAAACCGTAGCAGAAATCTACCCTATTGCTGGTTGTCGCGTTAATTATCCTGGACTATTTTTTCCAAGCGGTGGCTGGGTGCAACCCGCTTCTATTGTTAAAGCCTGCTTGTCTCATCCCAATATTCAATGCCATACAAACACCACCGTCACTCAATTTATTAAATCTGTTAAATCTGCAGAAAACTGGCAGGTCACTACCAAACAAAAACAAATATTTAGTGCAGAAGTTTTAATTATTGCCACAGCAGGTCTAGACGACTCCCTTAACCAACAACTAGACTTACCCATTAGACCTGTCAAAGGTCAAGTAACCCATCTTGCAAAACAAGGGGTATCTGTCTCTCTAAAAACACCTTTAACTCATCAAGGTTACTCAGTTAGTCTTGATGAACACACTCATGTCACCGGGGCTACCTTTGAAGCCCCTAATATGGAAGCTGAACTCTCTAGCGAGGCTGACAACCTTAATCTAGATATGGCTAACAAAGCCATTCAAGACTGGATAACTCCTTCTGAATTATCTAACCCTCCAATAGTACAAGGAGGAAAAATAGGTTTTCGACCAACTTCCCCCGATCATCTACCGATTATTGGACCTGTTGCACAAAATAATTTTTTAAACGAAAATTATCTAAATAAATCTCACGCCCATGCAAGCCACCTCTACCCAAAGCAACAATATCATCAAGGACTTTATGTTAGCAACGGGCATGGAGCAAGGGGGTTAATATCGGTATTTCTCGCAGCAGAAATCATTAGCGACATCATTCACCAACAACCCTTAAACTTACCCTCCTCCCTTTATCACGCCTCTCACCCAGCTCGATTTAAAATCAGAAATTGGCGTAAAGGCAATAAAAGTCACACAACAAAAACCTAAAAATAGATTGAAAATTCTTATAAGCACACCTAATTTAAAACTATACTGTTCCAAGAAAAACAAACAATTTTACTAAAATTTATTGGCTCTTCTCCGCCATTATGACACTTTCCCCTCAATTCCCCGTAAAACATAGAGCAATCATCAGGTACAGCGGTTTGTCTTATCTTCAGTTTAAAATAATCCGTATCTAAAATACCACGAGCTCTTTTTCGAATCATACCAATGGCAACATTACCTGCCTCAATACCAGCACTGGTTAGCTTATGTTTTGCATAATTACAAATCCCCACTTGATGATTTCGTAACGATTTTGCAAAACTTTTTAAATAAGTCATATTGGTCTGCTCTGCCGTTATACACCATGTTTCCAACGCCACATGCATCTCTTCATAACTTGGTTGAT
>CAZRMK010000112.1:0-2808 GCA_964601165.1 uncultured Piscirickettsiaceae bacterium
TGCCAGTTCATCGGCGATCAATTTATGGGGGCGTTAGATGTCTGCGACGCAAAAACATAGTGTATCAGGCATATTAACCATTGCTCTTAAAAAAGAAACAAAAAGCGTACAAAGATAGCTGCTTTCAATTCAAAGTTCGTGTACTATGATTGACCAAAGTATCATATTGAGGTTCAGCATGAAATTTAGAATTGGAGAGCTTTTCAGTGGCCCGGGCGGTATCGGTTATGCCGCAAAAGTGGCTAAAGCAACAGCAGGTAATGGCGAAGAATTTAGCATAGAGCACGCTTGGGCAACTGATTACGACAAAGATACTTGTGATACTTTTGCTCACAATATTTGTAACGGGAAAAGTGACAGTGTTGTTTGCAAAGATATAAGAAAATTAGACTTTAATAAACTTCAAAAAATATCTGATATTGATGGGCTTGCTTTTGGTTTTCCTTGCAATGACTTTAGTATGGTAGGCGAACAAAAGGGCATAAATGGAACATTTGGCCCTTTGTACAGCTATGGTGTTGAAGCATTGAGAAAATTCAAACCTATGTGGTTCTTAGCAGAAAATGTAGGTGGTTTAAGAAACTCAAATGAGGGAAATGCTTTTAAAACAATACTAAAAGAACTAGAAGATTCTGGTTATACCATTACCCCACACCTTTACAAATTTGAACAGTATGGTGTGCCACAGGCACGCCATAGAATAATAATAATTGGTATTCGTAATGATTTAGAAAAGGAATTTAAAGTACCGTCACCTGCTCCCTACAAAGATATTGATAATACATCACGGACAGCTATCGAAAACCCTCCTATTCTTGAAGATGCCCCAAATAATGAGCATACTAAACATGCTCCGCAAGTCATCGAACGCTTAAAACATATAAAGGCTGGAGAAAATGCGTTTAATGCTAATCTTCCTAAAGAGTTAGAGTTAAACGTTAAAGGCGCTAAAATAAGTCAAATTTATAAAAGGCTACACCCCAAAAAACCATCTTATACAGTCACAGGTAGTGGAGGTGGTGGAACTCATGTATATCATTGGTCAGAAAATAGAGCTTTAACAAATAGAGAAAGAGCAAGGTTGCAAACATTCCCAGACGATTTTGTTTTTCTTGGGTCTAAAGAAAGTGTAAGAAAACAAATTGGAATGGCTGTGCCATCCCAAGGTGTAAAAATAATATTCGAATCTCTCTTGAAAACTTTTGCTGATATTGAGTATGAATCAATAGATAACAATATAAAATTGGAGTATCGAGATGAGCAATGTCTTGCTTTCGGATGATTTGTTTTCAAAGGTGCTTTTAGCTCCTGCTCAAGATGGAGCGAGTGATTTATATATAATCTCAGGTTATGCCTCTTCCGCAATGGTGTTCCACCATGCAGAAAAACTTAAAGAACAAAATTCAGATATTAATATTAATTTAATAATTGGAATGACTTGCCGAGACGGCTTATCAAAAACAAATCACCGTGGCTTTCAAGAACTAGTAGAAAACGACCTATCAGGTATTTTTAACTGTAGCTACTTGATAAATCGCCCACCTGTACACTCAAAAGTTTATACATGGGTCAAAGATGAAGTGCCAGTAATGGCATTTGCAGGTTCAGCAAACTATTCACAACAAGCCTTTATAGGTAATTCACAGAGAGAAGTAGCAACAAAATGTGACCCTGCAACCGCATATGATTATTATAAATCTTTAATTGACGAGTCAATTTATTGCAACCATCAAGATGCAGAAGAAGTTATTACCCTTTATAACGATAATCGAGCGGTAAATTCCACAAAAGATTCGGTAGAGGAAGAAACGGCAGAATATGATGCAACAACAGGCTTAGAGCATGAATTAATCTCTTTAATTAATAGGTCAGGAGAAGTATCTCAAAGGTCTGGTTTAAACTGGGGGCAAAGAGATAACCGCGAACCTAATCAAGCATATATTCCACTAAAGGTGGATGTATACAGCACAGATTTTTTCCCTCCAGTAGCACAGCATTTCACAATCCATACCGATGATGGGAAAATATTAATTTGCACAAGAGCGCAAGAAAATGGGAAAGCAATTCATACCCCTCAAAATAATAGCCTAATTGGTGAGTATTTTAGGTTTAGGTTGGGTGTTGCCAATGGTAATTTGGTAACAATGGGAGACTTAATAAGTTATGGAAGAACTGATATAGACTTCTACAAGATAGACGAAGAGAATTACTATATGGACTTCTCAGTATAAAAAAATCTAACAAGGCATTTAAAACAAGGACTTACCTAAGTTGGGCTTCTTATTTTAAGGTTTGTAGTTTTGTTTAGCTTCGTGCTAGATTTGAGTTCAGTTACGTTAAATCGGCAAGCCCTTTAATGCGGCGTTATATTTTAAAAGATTTAAAGGTTAGTATTGGTACGGTCGTTTCCATAACCCGTGAATAGCAGAACGGCAGTTGCCATGCTTCACGTTAAACACAGTCAATACCCTTCGCTAAAGCATAACTCATTTTAGTGAATCCTTGCTCTCAAACTGTCAGGTAATCTAAAAAGGATTATTGTTACAGAGCATCCGTGCCATCATGGTGCCAATCTAAAAATAGTCGTTCCAGTAAACCGTAATGCTAAAAGTGCCATACCCGCAACAACCCTTTTTTGGTCGTCGTCATAAACGCCACATCTTGTTGCAACTGTGGTAAATTTAACAAACACCTGTAATATAACAAGGCGTTCGTTCGGAGCTACGCAAAAAACGCTCCGCCCGCACAACTCTGGCGTTATGTGTCTGCGACGCAAAAGCATAATTGGGGAGATTAAATAGCTAAAAT
>CAZRMK010000113.1:0-2667 GCA_964601165.1 uncultured Piscirickettsiaceae bacterium
GTAATACAGAAACAGGTGCAAAAGTTACCTTATCTGGGGGAGCAAGAGCTTAAATTCTAGAGCTTAAGGCTGAATAACTATGAAAAGACGAACTTCTTTAAAACACCGTGAAAGATCATTGTTTTGGCGTAAGATTGAAAGACCAATTCAAGGAAGTGAGGTATCACTACAAAGTGCTCAAGATGATGGTGATCATGCATTTGTGGTACCAGTAATTCAAGGAGTTAATCCTTTAGTTAACTTGTCACAAAATGCACTATTACGTGACTATGAAATAGGCGTAAAAGCTAGTTTTGATGGTATTAAAGATATTGCAGATTCCTGTGTTGTTAACCAAAAAAGAACCGATTTTTTTGATTGGTCACAACAGGTTATCCAACAAAAACTAGGATTTTCTTTTAGCCGACAAGAATGGGAAGATATCAACGCTAGTGGGTTTGATCTCAATGCCTTCTATGGTCAAAGTGTCCTGAAACAGTTTATGTTAATGTCTAAGGACTTCTTTGAAAGAGATCCTTTACAAGGACAAAATGCTCAGCAGGCTCAAGGTTTATTTAGGCAGGCAGGTTTTCATGCCATAGGAATAGCTCCTTGTGCAGATGGTCGTCTGGCCCATATGAGTAGCTATGTACTTAGGCTACCTTATGTATCAGTGAGGCGTAAGTCTCATGCAGGCTCTTTATTTGATATTAGTGAAAGCGTTCGTAACTGGGTATTTATTGAACATAGTCGGTTTCGTGAAGGCATTCCCAATAGTGCCAACGAGCCTACTCGCTACTTAAAGATAGCAGTTTATCACTATTCAAAGTCAGATCCATTGCATCAAGGTTGTGCAGCTCATGGTAGTGATGATACCTTGGCGGCTCAAGCGGCTCTAACTAAATTGCAAGATTTTGAACAAGCGATTGAAAATCGTTTTGGTTGTGGTTCTACGGTACAAACGCTGTTATTGGGTATAAATACTGATGATGACAGTCTTAAAATTCATGTTCCCAATTATTTAGGAGACGTGAGTTTACAGCATGTTATTGAAACAGATACGCTTTTTCAGCAGACCAACCACATGACAGCAGATCAGGCAAAACAACATATCCTGCAGGCAATCGATAATTGTCATGCGAGAGCAAGTAAAGCTTCTGCTATGGATGCTATGAACAGATTGCTTGCTTGGTTTGTTGAGAATAATTTTTCTCAAATTGATTACGTCAAGCGTTATGAAAAGGGTTGTTATGCTGACATAGGTCATGCAGAAAGATTTATAGGTATTGGTGATGGGTTTGAAGAAGTTCAGTTACGTAATTTAACCTATTACAGCTTTTTACAAACCATAGAAGAAGGTTTGCAAGATGTGAATATTGGGATTAAGATTTTTACGGGTCTTAACCTAGATAAAAATTTACCTGTTCCTGTCATTATTCGTTGTGATTATGACGGCAGAGTTCCTGGCTCTAAAGATAGAGCGATAGAAAGAGTACGGCGTATTTACAATGCTTTACATGATCGTTATAAAAATTTATCAGAGAAAGGTCTATTACAAGCCTTCTGTACGCTTAGAGATAAACTTGGCAATAACCCTGCTGAATATATATCCGTAACAACGGTGACAGGAATAAACAGATGAAGATTTTAAAGGTAGAAAAAACATTAGTTTCTACTAATCGTATTGCCAGTATGCAGCATAAGCCTTTACTGGTGGTAACAGAAAAGACTGGCGGTACTCCACAAGTTGCTATAGATCCGATTGGCTGTAAGCCTGGAGACTGGGTGCTATGTGTTGGCAGTTCAGCAGCACGTGATGCGACAGGGGTAAAAGCTTATCCTAGTGACCTAACCATTGTTGGGATTATTGATAAATGGGAAGTTGAGGAAGTAGGTACGGATGGAAATTCATCAAGTTAAGCAACGACTTATTTTAACTTCTCGTTTAGATGGTTTAGGTCATCTACCAGTTAAAGTATTACAAAGCCTTTCAGGAGCAACTTTAGTCGCATTAGATCCTGTTGGAGTTAAGGTAGGAGACTGGGTGTTTACCATTGCCAACTCAGCGGCTAGAACAGCTTCTGGTGATGACAAAACTTTAACAGATTTAACAGTTGCAGGCATTATTGATAACTGGCAACCACAAGCAAATTAAAAATAGAGTTCAACTAGGAGAACAACATGAGTGAATATGGAATAGCACTAGGAATGATCGAAACCCGTGGTTTAGTCCCAGCGATTGAAGCGGCAGATGCGATGACAAAAGCGGCAGAAGTCCGTTTAGTAAGCCGAGAGTTTGTTGGTGGTGGCTATGTTACTATCCTAGTTCGTGGTGAAACTGGAGCAGTTAATGCCGCAGTTAGAGCTGGAGCAGATGCTTGTGAAAGAGTTGGTGACGGTCTAGTAGCAGCTCACATTATTGCCCGTCCCCACAATGAAGTAGAGCCAATCTTAACAGCAACAGCATAAATTAATTTAATTGGTAACTGCTCAGATTGCTCCTGAAATAGGTCAAATCAAGGCAAAAAATGTGAGTTTACAAGTGTAAATGACCATTTTTGAACACAGAGTTGACATATTTCAGGGGTGAGCTGAGTAGTTACTTTAATCTAAAGAATATTTTAGGAGAGTAGCATGAGTGAATATGGAATAGCACTAGGAATGATCGAAACCCGTGGTTTAGTCCCA
>CAZRMK010000114.1:0-2660 GCA_964601165.1 uncultured Piscirickettsiaceae bacterium
GGATTACTTGTGGCATGGAGAAGTTTACGCTCAAGAAAAAGGAATAGAGGTTTTATTAAAGGCATTTTCAAACACCAGTCATTTAATTAAAATTATTGGTTCCGGGCCTCTTGAGGAGCTGGTTTTAAAGGCCTCCAAAGATAATGTTAATATTGAGTTTCATGGCGAACTAACTTCTGAAAAAGTTATAGAGCATATGAAAGTTTGTAAAGCTTTGATTGTTCCATCAATTTGCTATGAAATGTTTGGACTGGTAAACTCCGAAGCTTTATCTACTGGTTGCCCTGTTATTGCTTCAAATTTAGGTGCTATGGCTGATATAGTCATCAATGAATATAATGGATTGCATTTTAAAGCGGGTGACCATTTGGACTTGTTATCTAAACTTAATAAAGTAACTAACAAAATGTCTTTTAATGCTAGGGTATCATATTTAAAACAATTCAAACCCGAACAAAACTATAAGCTATTAATGAACATTTATCAAAAGGTTATTGATGAAAAAACTTCAAATAATTAAATCTAATATTAGTATAGGGGACTACACGACATTCATTGATGAGTTGATATTACTTTCACAAAAAAAAGATTCGAGTTATGTTTGTATTTGTAATGTACATATGCTAATTGAGGCAAGTGATTCACAAGAGTTTGCTAAAATTGTTAATCAAGCAGATATTGTTAGTCCAGATGGTAAACCGGTAGCAAAAGGTTTAGGGTGGCTTTATGGTGTTAAGCAACCAAGAATTGCTGGGATGGATTTGATAGGATCTCTCTTTAAGAGAATTCAAAATGATAGATTATCAGTGTTTTTATTTGGTTCTACGCAGGAAGTTTTGGAACAAATAAAACAGAAAGCTAAGAGCCAGTTTCCTGAAGTTAATATTATAGGATATTTGGCTCCTCCCTTTAGAGAATTGTCGATTAGTGAAAAAAATGAGATTGTAACTATAATTAATGGACATAATCCCGACTTTGTTTTTGTTGCACTAGGTTGCCCTAAACAAGAGCGTTGGATGGCAGAGCACAAGGGAAACATTAATTCGTGCATGATCGGTCTGGGCGGAGCTTTTCCTGTCTATGCAGGTATGGTTGAACGATCACCTGATTGGATGCAAAATAATGGGTTAGAGTGGGTTTATCGCTTATATAAAGAACCAAGAAGGCTTTGGAAACGATATTTTTATACTAACAGTAAATTTATAGTGTTGTTGATAGTACAGCTTTTTAAAGCTAAATTTTAAAAAAAAGGAGTTTAAAAAGTGAAAAAAGCGTTAATAACAGGTGTAACAGGGCAGGACGGTTCATATCTTGCTGAGTTTTTATTAGAAAAAGGTTATGAGGTACACGGAATTAAACGCCGTGCTTCATCGTTTAACACTCAGCGTATAGATCATATTTATCAAGATCCACATGTTGATAATAAAAACTTTATTTTGCATTATGGTGACCTTACGGATTCATCTAATTTAACTCGTATTCTTAAAGAAGTTCAGCCTGATGAAGTTTATAATTTAGGTGCTCAATCACATGTTGCCGTTTCTTTTGAATCGCCTGAATATACGGCTGATGTAGATGGAATAGGTGCTTTGCGATTATTGGAAGCAATTCGTCTTTTAGGGTTGGAAAAGAAAACGAAGTTCTATCAAGCTTCAACCTCAGAATTGTATGGTGAAGTACAAGAAACTCCTCAAAAAGAGACGACTCCTTTTTACCCTCGTTCACCTTATGCTGTGGCAAAAATGTATGCATATTGGATTGTTGTAAATTATCGTGAGTCTTATGGCATGTATGCTTGTAATGGTATTTTATTTAATCACGAATCTCCTCGTCGTGGAGAGACATTTGTTACTCGTAAAATTACACGTGGTTTAGCAAATATTGCACAGGGTTTAGAGTCTTGTTTGCATATGGGTAATATTGATGCATTACGCGATTGGGGGCATGCGAAAGATTATGTTCGCATGCAGTGGATGATGTTACAGCAAGATGAAGCCGAAGATTTTGTTATTGCGACAGGTGTACAGTATTCAGTTCGTCAGTTTATTAGTTGGTCAGCAGAAGAGTTAGGTATTACGCTTGAATTTACGGGTGAAGGTATTGAAGAAAAAGCGATTATTACATCTATTACAGGAGATAAAGCACCTGCTTTAAAAGTTGGTGATGTAATTATTAGAATTGATCCGCGTTATTTTAGACCAGCAGAGGTTGAAACTTTGCTAGGTGACCCAACCAAAGCTAAAGAAAAACTTGGCTGGACACCTGAAATTACCGTGCAGGAAATGTGTGCTGAAATGGTTAGAGATGATTTAAAAATTGCTTTGCGTCATGCTTTATTAAAAGAACATGGTCATGATGTTCCAGTATCGGTAGAATAAGAATTGTAATTAAGGTTATTAGATAAACATGACTTATTCATTTTTCCTAGCTTACATGATAGCGAAGGAATGGTCGTACTTGAAGCAAAAGCGCATGGTTTAAAAGTTATTACTTCTTCTTTTGGAAGTCCAAAGGATTTTTTAGGTGATATGGATATTGTATTACAGTCTCGCACTGTTGAAGGTGTAGTACAAGAACTAAAAGAAGTTTTTTATAATGAAAGCTTTAATCTTACAGAACAAATACAAGAAGGCAGCAAAAAATCTGCTATTTATAATGAA
>CAZRMK010000115.1:0-2640 GCA_964601165.1 uncultured Piscirickettsiaceae bacterium
ATCTACAAATATATTTATAACAACAAGACCATCTAGCCCAACTATATTTTTTTGGTAAACAGGCTCTTCAAGTTGCTGGTAGATTAAACCCTTTAGATGTAGGTCTATCGCACACAACTTGTTAGTCTTATCTAAAGCAGAATCTGTTGAGGGCGAATCTTGCGCACCCATTTCATTAGAGGTATCTCCGCTTAAAAAAGTATTTGCAACTACTGGCTGTTTTAGTTTGTACTTTTCGCCTTCGCCTGAAATCAACCAATCCAACATAACGTTTTCTTTTTTAGAGATTAACTCACACTCTTTATACGGTTTTTGCTCCCGTTTCTTCCACATCGAAATCACTCCAGGGCTTGATAAGCCTAGATATTTAGCTAACTCTTTGTCTGTTGTCGCTCTTGTCGCACTTTTCATTCTTGAATAAATATCAAACATTTTGTTATTTTCCT
Organism: uncultured Piscirickettsiaceae bacterium; assembly: GCA_964601165.1. Lineage (GTDB taxonomy): Bacteria > Pseudomonadota > Gammaproteobacteria > Thiomicrospirales > Thiomicrospiraceae > Thiosulfativibrio. The sequence continues at coordinate 447 of CAZRMK010000115.1, forward strand.
GTTGACATAGATAAACATATTGTTAATAATAAAACCTAGTTAATAACACTATGTTAATTTAATTACTAATTTAAAGGGAATTATACCATGTTAAAAATTTCAATAGACAACCAAGCAATTAAAGACGATTTTGGCAGTTTTGCCTTTTATGCAAAAAAACACAACCTAAGTAGAGCAGAGCTGTCGCAAACAAGGTTGTATATGCGCGAGGCTAATGCTTCGTTAAACCAGTTAATTACAGACGGCTATGTAACGGTTAAAGAAGTCACCGATAAAAGAAAATCCGCATGAACTGGGCAGAGATAGGGTTAATAGCTGTTTGGGTTATTAACTTAATTTTAATTATGGCGTTTATGCGAGGGCATGTAAATGACTAACCAAACCATTAAGAAAAATCCTAACTGGGATTTTAGTAAAGAACCGCATGAGCAAATGAGTCCTTGGATAAGAATGGCTGATGCTGCAACGGGAGGATCTGGTGTTGAATGCTTGCTTGAGAGTTGTGATAGTTTTGCCAGCTTTAAACAACTGACTAGCCTGCTGTATTTAAGGCCTGCTGAAAATAGGGCTGGCAAGCGACTAGGGATTGATTTGGTTGGCTATGCGCTAATTAAATTTAAGCTAGGCAATCCTTCCAACTTCCATTTGGAATTTTCAAAAAACTTCCACAGGAAAAGACCAAAAACGCCAGTTGACCTGCTAATGGAGACCTATTGTGAGTAATTTAGCCGTGCTACCAGATTCTGCTAAAGCCTTAGTGGCATTTAGCCAAAGTGAACATAATAAGTATGACTTGCAAGCATTTGAGACTAAAGAGCAGTTGCAGTCTTTATTTGAACAGGCTTGTAGTTCTCATATAAAGAGTGGTATTCAAATAGGGTTTTATGCTTTAGAACTAAAAAAAACGGTTAAACATGGTGAATTTCAAGACATGTTAGATTCAGTGGGAAAAAGCTATCGAACTATCAGCGAATATATGAATATTGCTAAAACGGTTCTCAACCTTTCAGCCAAAAGTGCGGAAACCGCACTTTTGGAAAGCAAAGAGACGTCTCAAACCGATAAAAACAGTAAAACTGTTGGTTGGCAGTTTGCCTTACAAAGATTTAGTAGCCAAGAACAATCCAAGCAAATTTCTTTAAGTAGCCTGCCACTACAATTATTACTATACCTAAATGATGATGACTGGAACAAGGTTGATGGTTATGGAGTGGTTGAAACAAAGGGTTTTGTTAAACAAAAAAAAGAAGATTATGGCTTAACTGGTTCGGCTGGTCGTGAAAACATCTTAGAAAACAAGTATCTCAAGTCTAAAGAAGAAAACCAGCAACTAAAACACCAGCTAGAACTTGCGGAGGGTAAGCGTACTAATATTGATCCTAATGTTTTTTATTATGCTAAACAATCGACCTTGTTAGTTGAGGAAGCTAGTCAAGTTGCACTTGGTTTTGAGGAAATATTGAATGAATTTCACCTTGATACTGATCCAGCTAAAGCTAAAATTTGGGAAAAAGTGGCAGTTGATCTATTTATGTCTTATCAAGGAGCTTTGGCTAAGTTTTTAGCCAGTTTTAATCGTATTAAAGCGGCCATCCCGCCTGAGTTTCAAACGGAGCAATCGGCAAGAATTAATGCTTACGATGAAGAAATGATTTTAGAAATGTCAAGCGTGTTAGATACATACCGTGCTTCTACCTACGCTAAACCACAGCTACGCCAACATGTGGCGCTAACAGCTGCTAAAAAGGTGAAATAGTCATGAACCAATTAAATCAAATAATAGTGAGCAAAGTACCTGCTTCACGCATTGAACTAGCGATTACTAGCTTGAAGAGTAATCCATTGGAAAAGGGCTATAACATTAAAATTGGCAAAAACAGGCTGGATTTTATTCTGCCTATTATTGATTTAATATACGAAAATCATTTATCACAAAGCAAGGCAGTAACTAAGTATCTAGCGGATATTTTAAACAAGCCTACTCATGCAATGAGATCCGTTGCAAAATCAGTATCAGTTAAAAACAGAAGCCTGCCTGATGATAAAACCATTATGCGTTGGCTTAAAAAATATCGTGAAGAAGGGATAGACGGTTTAACCCCTAAACGAATCGGCAAACAAGCTAGTGCGGCAACCGATTGGAAGAAAATTACTTTGCAGTTGTTTAATTTGCCCGGTAAGCCAAAAATATCTT
>CAZRMK010000116.1:0-2537 GCA_964601165.1 uncultured Piscirickettsiaceae bacterium
AAAAAATATAATAGTTAAAGTTCGAGGATGAATTTGTAGATTATGCAAAGGTCTCGTATAGTAACAAGGATGAATTAAAGGCTGATCTGGACAAATTCTTGGTCTTTTACAACCTTAACCGAGGGCATGGAAGCTTAAAGCGGGAATTAAAGGTGAGAACGCCCTTTGAAGCGGTTCAATATTGGTATAGAATAAAACCAGAAATATTTAAAAAATCTCCTGATATGTTTCAGGCTGACCTTTTAAAAAGTCATGCTATAACGTAGTGAAACTTGACAATTTAATACCGTCAAGCTCTTTGATGGCATAATGTTCAATAAATAAAACATCGGCAAAAGTGTGTTGTTAGTTATTCTTCCAAGCCATTTTTATTTTCCGTTATTATGTTTATTCTATTATCCTATAAAATGAGATCTTGCAAGCGGTTTTCGTGCAAAGGTCTCTATAAATTTTGAATTAAATTTGTCCCTAAAAATAAAGAGACTAGACCGCCAATCGCCAAGTAGGGTCCGAAAGGAATGGGGTCTTGCAAGCTACGAAATTTAAAAATAGCTAAGATAACTGCAATAATAATGCTGGATATTGCAGAAATTAATATAATTTGTGCCAAGCTTGAAATGCCGAACCAAGCACCTAAGGCAGCTAGTAATTTAAAGTCACCAAATCCCATTCCTTCTTTGCCGGTTAATATTTTAAAAACATGGAATATTGTCCAAAGTATTAAGTAGCCTGCTGCCGCACCCCAGATAGCTTCGGATGGACTGGTGTAGAATCCTTGGGTGTTAATGAGTAATCCTATCCATAAAAGAGGTAAACTGAGTTTGTCTAGAATAAGATAGTGTTCTAAGTCAATGACGCAGATGGTGATTATAAACCAGATAAAAATAAGAGCAAAAAAGCTTTCTGGAGTCAATCCATATAGCCAAATAACCAGTAATGTGGCAAGCATTGTGGTTAGTTCAATAAGAGGGTAACGAATGGATATTTTATGTTGGCAGGCATGACATTGCCCTTTTGATGCTAGCCAACTGAACAATGGAAATAATCGATACCAAGGTAAAGTAATTTGACAGTTAGGGCATTTTGAACGGCCAGTAGAAATTTGTTTTAGTTGTTTTTCTGGTGCTTCTTCTATTAAGCGTGGTAGCCGCCAAGTGAGCATGGATAAAAAACTCCCTACCAGTAATCCGATTAAACCAGAAAAAAACAGGATAAAAGAAGTGCTTTCGAGAAGGTTCAATTAGAATCCTCTGAGTTTAACCCTAATTCCTGAGTAGAAATGCGAATGATAGTGCAACTATTTGGGAAGTATAGCGTTTTTAAATATGCAGTCGCACCCATAGGCTCGGCTAAATATTTTAGAATGATAGAATTTTCAAAGACTGGTGCTACTAGCATCGTGTTTCTACTTAGGGATTAGGGTTTAAGGCTTCTATTTTGAAGAGGTTTTCAAAATGAATGGCGGTAAAGATCTGTAAAATATTTTGGGGAACACTCTGTAAAGTTATTTTATGAGCAGACCTGTTAAACAGGGTATGCAGTTGAAGAAGCATGCCTAACCCGCTACTATTAATTTTTTTAACTTTAGAGAAATCAATGCAGATTTGATCAAATTCTTGTTCATAATAAGTTGCCTGAAACTCTAAAAAAAGTGTAATTGAAAACTCACCTTCGATAGAAATAGATAGAATGCCATTTTTAATGCTTGAAGTAATCATGCATAATCTACTTGATTATTCACTCACTATAAGTTATACAATTGCGGTCATTTTCCCAAACGGTTAAACTGTGCATAGAAACTAAGTCAGTTTGAATTTTAGTTTGGATTGTCTGGAACAAATAAACGGCAATATTTTCAGCAGTGGGGTTAGTTTCTTTAAAGTAAGGGTGGTCATTTAAATAACTGTGATCTAGGTCGGCAATAGCTTCTTTGGCGTGTTTTTTGATTGCTTTGAAATCAATTACCATTCCTATGTCATTGAGTTTGCTCCCCTTCACTTGTACCTCAATTTTCCAGTTGTGACCATGTAGCTTTGCACAATCACCAGGGTAGCCCTTTAATCTATGAGCGGCTGCAAAATCTAATAAGGTTTTAAGGACAAATTTCTGATTCATGGAGTTTTAGTGTTTAAATGACTTTCATAAAAGGAGGTATTATAACCTAAATTCTTATATAGAAACACTACTAGCCTTGTCCAATATGAAATGAGCCTGAAGAATTTGCCTATTTCCAACCACTACTGTCCGATTTAAAATAAGCAATTTTGAATTCCAAGCAGAATTGGCATATTACCACCAATTTTATTACTATTTTTATCAGGAAAGAGTAATTTAATGATCGATATTCGTTGGCTCTTCTCCGCCATTATGACACTTTCCCCTCAATTCCCCCGTAAAACATAGAGCAATCATCAGGCACGGCGGTTTGTCTTATCTTCAGTTTAAAATAATCCGTATCTAAAATACCACGAGCTCTTTTTCAAATCATACCAATGGCAACATTACCTGCCTCAATACCAGCACTGGTTAGCTTATGT
>CAZRMK010000117.1:0-2434 GCA_964601165.1 uncultured Piscirickettsiaceae bacterium
ATCCTTTGCTGTACTCCATAAAAAATGTTGGAATTTAGCACCCTCTTTTTGCTCTAATCACCCTACTCTGAACTAAGGCGGCTAACGCCTGCTTCAGTTGACGTAAAAAGAGGCGGAAAATTTGCGTCTTTTTGCAAATTTTGTGACGCTTTTTACGGTCAACTGGAAGCATTGGTTATGCGTATTATTTACAACTTATTCGCTTCTATCCATAATTGTTCTTTACCAACTGCCTCAAACCACTCATCAAATTGAACTCGGTATTCTTGCCAAGGACTCGCCAACTTTTCTCTAGGATCTTTACTCAGTGAGTAGGCCATTCCTTCCATAAACCACTCGGGAGTTACAAACCAGCCTTTGAGATTACCGAGCTTCTCTTTTTGGAGATGGTGAATCATTTCATGGCGTAAATAACGCTCATCCCAAGCTCGGGGACTAAGAACTATACCAAACGATCCTATTGCATTAGCGTAAGAACGATTAAAACCAAAGGATTGAAAACAGCTCTCAGTAGAACAAAAAACGACACGAGGTTTGTTCTCTAAAAAACTGATATTATTGTTAACATAACTTACCGACTTCTTATACAACGTTTGAGCCTTTTCGCTTTGACTAACATCATCAATACAAACTGACTCTGTTAAACAAGTTACACCATTCAATTCTGGAGCCAAGATGCGGATAGGTTTCACAACCCCCCAAACGGCAACGGGGCCAAGACAACAGATAACCAATAGAAACCTTCTAAATATTTTCTTCATCTAACTGACACTCCCGATAGTTTGTATTTACGCATAACGCCCGCATCAACTGACGTAATAAGGGGCGGTTTTTTTGCCTCAGCAAAAAAATGACGCTTATTACGGTCAATTGCATGCGTTTGTTAGCCTACCGTAATAGTAGTGAAATTATTGGAAATCAGGTTTTTACAACCTCTTTTAGTATATTACAAAACATTGCACCTTGTTCAATAGCGTCATCTAAAGCCTTATGAGTATGAGGAAGATCATCAAACCAGCGTGACGGCATATTACGTTTTGTAGATTGCCTATATGTTTGTTGTAACCCAACCATTGCGAGAGTCTTAATGTCCAATGCCGAATGTGAAAAAGGAGATTCGCCTGTAAACTTTATTAAATACCAATAAACAAACATAAAGTCGTAAGATACTGGATAACCAACAAAAACAAGATTCCCTTCTAATTGTTTTAACCAAGCTAAGTATCTATACATTGCTTTGCTAGGTTTTTCCAAGTCTAGCCTACATGCTTTCCAAGCTTTTGGTTGTGTTGACCACCACTCCATAGTTTTTTTATCACCAATTGCTCCATCTAAGAGTTCTAAATTGGCTTCAAAGGTGGAAACAAGCTTCTTATCTTTTGTGTAAACCGCAGACCCAAAGCTAAGCATTGAATTGACACCTGGAATGGGCCCATCTGCTTCTACATCGGTACTTACATAAAGTTCTTGTTTCATTGATTAAGCAGCTTCTAAAACTCTTAATTCAATGTTTTTACCTATATGAGAGACCATTTTTACAAGACGGTCTATCGTGAACTCTTCGTATTTTGTATTTAACACGGCACTAAGTTGTGGCTGTGTACATTTAAGTACCTGAGATGCTTCTTGTTGATTAAGACCAGATTCTTGAAACCATTGTCGAATGCTCAGCATTAAATCTAGGCGTATTTTTTCATAGCCAGAGTTAGCAACTTCTAAAGCTTCAAAAATATTTTGATCTGCTTTTACTACTTGACCTTTGATTTTGTTATCCATCTTCTGTTACCTAGTTATTGCACAATTTCTTTATATCGTTTTTTTGCTATACCAATATCAGCTTTTCGTGTTTTTTGTTCTTTCTTTACAAATGCATGAAGGACATAGATATGCTCTTTAAATTTGGTTACATACATAACCCTATATTCATTACCTTTATGAATTCTTATTTCTTTTACTCCTGACCCAATATCAGAAAAGGGCTTCCAATCGTCTGGTTGTTCCCCAGCCTGAAGAAGACCTAGTTGATAACCCGTTTCTCTTTTTGCATCATCGGGGAAAGCAACAATATCCTCTAATGAACTTCCTAAGAAGTAAACATCCTTTTTATCCACACCAAATCCTATGTATCAACGCAACCACTATATTATACTGAATTTCATATAATGTAGCAAATTAAGGCTACATACGATTGAGTTTTTACTACAAGCTGAATTCCTGATGGTTTGGCTGGACTACGACGTTTGAGTTTTGGGGAGCTAACGCTTAGTTGAGGTGCAAACGGATTGAAACTGCTCACCCTAAATCTACGAGTAGTTTACAGAATGCTTTGTCCTTAAATCAATCGCTGAGCTAGTTTGTCACCTCGAACGCCAGGCTAGACGCAGGGCTATGATGAAGTGGATTATTACCTATTTCTCGACTTTTCTACCAAAGT
>CAZRMK010000118.1:0-2233 GCA_964601165.1 uncultured Piscirickettsiaceae bacterium
TTGCTTACGCAAAAGAACCGCCACATTTGACAACCAATGATGTAGGTCGTTAGTTTTCTATAGGTAATCGTCAGCAATAAATGAAACTTAAAGATGAATGGAATCTACTCATTAAGAGTATTGATAAAATAAAAATCGAAAATGCGAGGATAGAGCTTTCTGATAACTTGTTAGAATTTCTTATTGCTGGTGAGGATCACCGTTTCTGGTTACATTATGGTGTTGATCCAGTTGGACTAATAAGAGCACTTTGGAAAACAACTTTTTGTAATCGAAGAGAAGGTGGCTCGACCATTGCGATGCAATTAGTTAGAACCATTACTAAACGGTACGAAATAAGCCCGCAACGAAAGTTTAAAGAAATTTATCTTGCCACTAGGCTAACATTGATTTTTGAAAGAAAAGACATATTAAAACTCTATTTGAGTATTGCCTATTTTGGATGGAACATGCATGGAATAAAACAAGTTTGTAAATATTTAGAGTTAGATGAACATGTACTAACCAATTATGAAGCAGCTTCCATAGTCGCTAGATTAAAATACCCCGAACCAAGATTTAATAAAACCCAGAAGCTTAAAGCAATTAACTTACGAGCTAATCATATCATTAATCGATTTAATAAATTCAATTCTAAAGAGCATTATGGAACCGTTTAAAGTATCAAGCTACCTTAGAGATTTGATTGCTCCATATCCAGAAGCACAATTAATCTCAGATGTTGCAAAACAAGGAGGCGAGTCTGCCAGACATGCTATAGCAAGACAGTGGTTGTCAGAAGGAATTCCATTTGCATTTAAAGACTGCCCCGGAATATATGAATCTATTCGCGCATGGGCTGGTGCAAGGCTTGATATCGATCCAAAAGAATTAAATGTCACAGGAAGTGCAAGGTTAGGTCAATCATTAGCGCCTAGCAAAATGGGTAAACCATTTGGAGATGGATCTGATTTAGATATATTTATTATTTCTAGTGAGCTATTTGAGCATTTAAAAGATGACTTTAATGAATGGTCTTACGATTTCGAACGTGGGTTTATCAGTGCCGATAATGAAAGAGAGAGTGGATTCTGGAAAGAGAATTTACATAGAGGCCCCAAAAATATTGCTAGGGGTTTTATAGATTCAAATATTGTTCCAAATTATAAAAAATATAGTTGTGTAAGAAATATTGCTCAAACAATGTATCTTCTTAAAGAAAAGCTTGATGTTACATCAGGCGCACCGAAATTTTGTCATGCATCAGTTAGGTGTTACAAGTCATGGGCAAGTTATGTGCAACAAATATCTTTAGGTTTGCAGTAATCGAAAACTAACAAGGCGTTCCAGCGGACAGTTAAACGCGTCACTTTTTTTGCTTAGGCAAAAAAGACCGCCACATTTAACTGCACGCTGAACTTGGTCGTTAGGTTTCAGTGAATAGGTAATATATGAAAGAAGATAGTTTTGATTTTGAAAGTTTTGAAAAAGAGCTAGAAGAGCTAGAAGAGGCGGAGCGTGAAATAGATTTACTGTTTCAGGATATGGATGAAGCAGGTGAGTGGCTGGATATGCTTTCAGATTTAAAAGATACGACAACTGCATTCAACTTAAATATGAAATCTTTATATAAAGCTATTCCTAACGAAGGAAAACTCGAAAATAATTTTCTTTTGGGCATTCTATTAGTAGGTATCTTTTCTGCTTACGAAAGTTTTATTCATGAGTTCTTTGATGCTTGCTGCAACAAATCAAGTTATATAAAAATGGCTATGACCAATATAAACAAACTCGAAAAAAACGATCTAAAGCAGCTAAAGTTAAAAATTGACTGCACTGAAGGTTTTTTAAAGGAACGTCTTAAAAAGACAACACTCCATGATCCAATTCAAATTGCTCGCATATCATTAGTATTTTTCAATTTACACATGCCAATCCTTAAAGAAGATGATACAAAAAAGCTCCTTAAGCAAAGAAATTTATTTACCCATCATGGTGGTATCTATAATGGTAAACAAATAGAGATAAAAGTTGAATATGTTTTCGGGGTTTACAATGTCATGTATAAGTTGGTTAATGAATATTTAAACTCAATAAGAAAAGTCGCCGATTTGAGCTTGGAAAAATTAAACCCCAAATAAAGGTAATACCCTTTAAGTTTAAAATTTAGGTAAAACGGTAATTATTCTGCCATCTATTTACCTAACAAGTGACTATGGTGTCAAATGTTATTTTAAACATATTTTTTCCTCCC